>JBATIN010000241.1:0-17086 GCA_049667765.1 Flavobacteriaceae bacterium | reverse complement strand
GTTTTTAAGGTCAGACAGGATTTCGGAAATACTTCCAAAGCAAGCAAAGCCTGCATTTTTTGTACTGGCACCTTGGGGCAATATCCCTTTTTCTAACACAAGTATTCTAGCTGAAGGATATCTTTTTTTTAGCTGATGGGCACAATTTAAACCCACAATACCACTGCCTACGATCGTAAAATCGATGTTGGATAACCACGTTTTATACTCCCAATAACTTAAATTCATACTGCTAAAATAGCAACTAAATGAACATCTGGCGGAAAGCTTAAACCAAATAGGCTTTAAACGGCAAACCAACCGTTTGGTCGGTTAGCATTTTTGAATAAAACCCGATGAACGACATTTATTTGAGCTAAATCGTTAATTTTCATCGACAAAATACCCAATTGCCTTGCTTACTATATGGGCAAATACCCGCTAACCGACCGAGTGGTCTATAGATTTTATTATTTTAATGTGATTATTAAGGTCATTAAACCCAAATAGAAGCATTTTTTGGATCCATAATGGCATAAAAAACCCTGATACTATGGTCAGGGTTTTGATGAATTTATTCTTCTGGTAGTGGATCCATTTTAAAACCCTCCATAAACTTGGTCGTATAATTGCCTGCCAAATAATCGGGGTGGTCCATTATCTGTCTGTGAAAAGGAATCGTCGTTTTAATCCCTTCGATCACAAACTCGTCCAAAGCACGTTTCATTTTGTTGATCGCCTCTTCTCTTGTCTGTGCAGTGGTAATCAATTTGGCGATCATAGAATCGTAATTCGGTGGAATGGTATATCCGCTATACACATGAGTATCCATTCGTACCCCATGACCCCCAGGTATATGTAACGTCGTTATTTTACCCGGTGATGGTCGAAACCCATGATATGGATCTTCGGCATTGATACGGCATTCAATAGAATGCAGTTTGGGCGTATAGTTTTTCCCTGAGATAGGTACTCCTCCCGCTACTAATATTTGCTCGCGGATTAAATCATAATCGATTACTTGTTCGGTAATTGGGTGCTCTACCTGAATACGGGTATTCATTTCCATAAAGTAGAATTTACGATGCTTGTCTACCAAGAACTCTATCGTACCTGCACCTTCATAATTTATAAATTCTGCAGCTTTTACGGCAGCTTTTCCCATTTCATCACGTAACTTATCGGTCATAAATGGCGAAGGAGTTTCTTCGGTCAACTTTTGGTGTCTTCGCTGAATCGAGCAATCTCTTTCAGAAAGGTGACATGCTTTACCATATTGATCACCGACAATTTGAATTTCAATATGTCGAGGTTCTTCGATGAGTTTTTCCATGTACATGCCCCCGTTGCCAAAGGCAGCGGTTGCTTCTTTTACGGCACTATTAAAAAGGTCTTCAAGTTCTTCTTCTTTCCACACGGCACGCATTCCTTTACCTCCACCGCCAGCAGTCGCCTTGATCATGACCGGATACCCCATTTTTTTGGCCTCCTTTTTGGCATGGGCCACATCTTTCAAAAGTCCTTCAGAACCTGGTACACAAGGCACCCCTGCTTTCTTCATGGTTTCTTTGGCCGTGGCCTTGTCGCCCATTTTGTCGATTTGGTCGCCAGAAGCCCCAATAAATTTTATATCATGTTCGGCGCAAATTCTAGAAAATTTAGAGTTTTCGGACAAAAATCCGTACCCTGGATGTATGGCATCTGCATTGGTTATTTCAGCTGCGGCAATAATGTTGGGTATCTTCAGATACGATTCGCTACTAGCGGCAGGACCAATGCAAACGGCCTCATCTGCAAAGCGCACATGAAGACTTTCTTCATCAGCTTTTGAATATACGGCCACCGTTTTGATGCCCATTTCCTTACAGGTACGAATGACACGTAATGCTATTTCACCACGATTCGCTATTAATATTTTTTTGAACATAACTCTTTGAAATTCCAAGCCCTAAACTCCAAATTCCAAGCTATGCTTTGTGGAATTCGAAATTTGGAATTTGATTATTTACTTAGGATGGATCTACCAAAAACAAAGGTTGATCAAACTCCACCGGGGAAGAATCATCGACCAGAACCTTTACGATTTTTCCAGAAACTTCCGATTCTATGTCGTTGAACAATTTCATGGCCTCAATTACACACAGAACATCACCTTTGTTAATGTCACTTCCTACCTCAACAAACGCAGGTTTATCTGGTGATGGTTTGCGATAGAAGGTTCCTATAATCGGTGATTTTATGGTAATATACTTTGCATCTTCGTCTTTAGCTGGCTTGGCAGGCACATCTAAAGATGCCGTAGACTGCACTGGAGCTGAAACGGGTGCCATCGCCGTTTGCTGCATTGGAATATGTTGCACATACGTATGCTCTGCATGGGCTTCGCCAGAACCGGTCTTGATGGTAATCTTAAGGTCGTTCATCTCTAATTTTACCTCACTTGCCCCTGATTTGGCCCCAAATTTGATAAGGCTGTGAATGTCTTTAATATCCATGGTTTTATTTTTGTTTTGCAATCGGTTTGTTATTTGTTATATGCCCATTTCAAATATATGGACCCCCAGGTGAACCCGCCCCCAAAAGCGGCAAAAACCAAATTGTCGCCTTTTTTAAGCTGGTCTTCATAATCGTTCAATAATAATGGAAGAGTTGCCGATGTTGTATTTCCATAGCGTTGAATGTTCATCATTACTTTTGAACTATCAAGTCCCATTCTACTTGAAGTAGCGTCAATAATTCGCTTGTTGGCCTGATGCGGTACCAACCAAGCGACATCGGTATGTTCCAAATTATTATTCTTCATAATTCTTTCCGCCACATCTGCCATATTGGATACGGCAAATTTAAACACCGTTTTGCCATCTTGATAAATAAAATGCTTTCTGTTCTTTACCGTTTCTTCAGAAGCCGGCATCAAAGACCCGCCTGCATCCATCCCTAGAAACTGTCTTCCATTGCCGTCGGACCTTAGATATTCATCTTGCAGGCCGAGCCCTTCATTATTGGGCTCAAAAAGCACTGCACCAGCACCATCTCCAAAAATAATACAAGTTGTTCTATCTGTATAATCGATTATGGAAGACATTTTGTCTGCCCCGATCAACAATACCTTGCGATACCTGCCCGACTCAATATAGCTCGCCGCGGTAGACATGCCGAATAAAAAACTAGAGCACGCGGCCAATAAATCATAAGCAAATGCATTAGTGGCACCGATTTCGGAAGCTACAAAAGCTGCCGTTGAAGCCACCATGCTATCTGGTGTCGCAGTAGCTACAATGACCAAATCGATTTCTTTGGGGTCAATTTTATTTTTGCCCAATAGATTTTCAACTGCCTTAATGGCAAGGTACGAAGTGCCTTCGCCTTCTTCAGGTTTTAAGATTCTTCTCTCTTTTATGCCAGTTCGAGAGGTGATCCATTCATCGTTTGTCTCTACCAAACCCTCCAACATTTTATTGGTCAGAATAAATTTAGGAACAAAAGCCCCCACAGCGGTAATGGCTGCCGATATTTTCCCCATTCTAAAGTTGATTTTTGATCAAAAGCCTTTAAAAATGCTACAAAAGTGGTGAAAAGTACTGATTTTTTGTGACTTTTTATTCAATCGGAGCGCTTTTTAAAAATTTTTGACCCTAATTAAATTGATTCGCATCAACACTTGTTTTTGCTTTCAACATTTTACAAAAATGTAAAAAAAAACCCGCTATTTACAGCGGGAGTGCTATTTTACTCGAAAATCGAGATTTAAATGCTACTAAACTAGCCTCGAAATCAAACTATGTTTCTTTCAACTAGATTTTGGTCTAGCCCCGAGAAGTAGTTCGCGTAAAAAAACTATGCCTCGGCAACCTCGGTCTTGTCGATCAAGACTTGTCCTTTATAGTACAATTTACCTTCGTGCCAATGCGCCCTATGATATAAGTGCATTTCACCGGTAGTCGGGTCCGTAGCCAAAGTTGGGGCTACCGCTTTATAATGTGTTCTTCTTTTATCCCTTCTGGTCTTTGATATTTTTCTTTTAGGATGTGCCATTATCAGTAATTTATTCTGTTATTAGTTTTTTTAAAGCATCCCATCGGGGATCATTCTCGTTTTTATTGTCTTTTTTTTCTTTTGGCTGTAACTCCCTTAATTTATCAAGCACTTTTGATTTTAAGGTACCGTCTTCGATACCAGGGTGCACTCTCTTTTGTGGCACGGCCAGCACCAACATTTCATACACATACTGTGCTATGTTGACCTGATGTTCTCCATGCGGTAAGACCAATAATTCGTCATCTTCATCATTGAAGTCATCGCCGAATTTCACTACGAGCTTTAAATCAGTAGTTATAGGCTGCTCAAAAGGTTCGCTAGTGATATCACAATCGACATTGACGCTACCTTTCGCATAGAACTCCAATTCCAACATAGTGCTGGTCTTGTTCAATATTACCTGAACGCCAATATGGGCATCGTTGAACTCGTCGTATTCAAAAGATTCAAAGAACTTTTTTTCGATAACGTACTCAAACCTGTGTTTTCCTTGCTTCAGCCCAGAGAAAGGAATACTGTATTCCTTATGTTTCATCGTTTTCAACACTAATTTTACGCAATCATCCTTTTACTACACTGGTATGGTGTAAAGAAGGCGGGTGCAAAGATACTATTATTTTGGTAATTGCCAATTATTGAAAAGCAAAAAAAGAAAGGTTATTTAGTTCGTTATGATATTGGAAAAATGCCGTAACAGTAGCATTTTATCGCCTAACACGTTGTTTCTGCAACTGGTTTTCGGTCAGTTCTTGATATTCTTTCCGATTTCGAAAAATTTGAATGGCCGTAAATACCGCTTCCTTGAACGAACTATGGTCCGCTTTATTTTTACCGGCTATTTCATAGGCCGTGCCATGGTCTGGCGAAGTTCGTACTTTTGAAAGTCCGGCCGTAAAATTAACGCCCTTCCCAAAAGACAGGGTTTTAAAGGGAATAAGGCCTTGGTCATGATAGGCCGCCAAAACGGCATCAAAATTCATATAGTTGCCCGAACCAAAAAAACTGTCTGCCGAGTAAGGCCCGAAGACCAAGTGGCCCGCATCTGACATTTCTTTGATCACCGGTTTTAAAATCTCATCATCTTCTTTGCCAATTACCCCATTATCGCCACTATGAGGATTAATGCCTAAAAGTGCCACCTTTGGCCGACGGATGCCAAAATCCATTTGTAGAGATTTCTCAATAGTGCGCACCTTTGTACGTATCAAAATAGCATTTATCGCCGCCGGGGCATCTTTTACGGCAACATGATCGGTAAGCAGCCCTATCTTTAAGCCATCGCTGACCATAAACATTAGGCTCTCGCCCTCTAGTTCTTGGGCAAGGAAATCGGTATGGCCTGGAAATTTAAAATCTTCGGCCTGAATGTTGTTCTTGTTGATCGGGGCGGTAACCAGTACGTCTATCTCGTCTTTTTTCAAAGCTTCGACCGCAGCACGTAATGATTTTAGAGCATAGTCACCTGCCTCTTTTGTGGCTTCGCCAAATTGCACATTGGGAATTTCTTTCCAAACGTTCACCACATTTACCTTACCATCCAACGCTCGGGCAGCTTCTTGAACGCCGTTGAACGGAATTTCAAGGCCTAAGACACTTAATTGATGTGAAATAGTCTTGTTGGAAGCAAAGATAACAGGCGTGCAGAAATCTAGCATTCGAGCATCTTCAAAAGTCTTTAAAACGACCTCACAGCCAATTCCGTTCAGATCACCGATAGATATGCCTAATTTAATTTTGCCGTTTTCCTGCATTATATCTTTACCTTTGTAGCCCCGACCGAAACCCTAATTTGCGATTTCGACCTCCCTAAAAGGGTAGCATCGGGAACTAAATTAAACCGTCAAATTAGAACTTGACCAAATACAAAATTACTTAATTAAAACGGAACATGTTTACGGGCATCATTGAAACTTTAGGAGAAGTAGCGAACTTGAAATACGATAGGGGCAACCTGAACATTGCCCTAATTTCCGAACTGGCCCCAGAACTTAAAATTGATCAGAGCATAGCACATAACGGCGTATGCTTGACCGTAGTTTCGGTAGATGGAAATTCGTATTCCGTAACCGCAATAGACGAAACGTTACAAAAAACCAACCTCGGAAACCTAAACGTTGGCGACAAAGTCAATCTAGAACGCGCCATGATCCTAGGCAGCCGACTCGATGGCCATATCGTTCAAGGCCATGTTGACCAAACCGGTAGGTGTACTAAAATTGAAGAAAAAGCCGGCAGTTGGATCTATTCTTTTGAGTATGATGTTTCAACAAACAATGCAACCATTGAAAAAGGATCCATTACTATAGATGGCACCAGCCTTACCGTTATCCATTCTGGAAAAAATACCTTTAGCGTGGCCATCATACCGTATACTTATGACCATACTCGATTTAATACCTATAAGGTAGGTAGCATTGTCAATTTAGAGTTCGATATAATCGGGAAATATGTGGCAAAACTAATGTTACGTTGAGTACTTCAAATAAACCAGACATAACATAGGGTTGATGTATCTTCATTGTGCTCAAAAGTCTTCGCCTGCGATCAGACTGACATTAGTCCTCAAAAAAACTGATGGAAGACCCGATCCAGGTATCATCAGTAAGGTGTGAAACGTTTATGAGTCCGCCCTTTCCCATACGTGTCAAGTTAATTACCGGTTTCAATTTATTATCCTTTGGATCCAATAGGTAAAGAATTCGTAGTTCAACCTTTGAATTTTTGTCCGTATCGGTTTTGATCAACGAAGCATAGGTTACTTTGCTTTGTAGTAAATAATTCTGTTTATCTTCAATTTTATCGATAGTTTCTTGGTTCGGAAACAGGTCTATTCCCTGTCCTGCAAAAGAAAACAAGGGTTTCAACACGTAATTTTTGTAATCCAGATTTTTGGGAATGTCGTTCAAATAATATGATTTTGGAATATAGGCATGTTCCAACAGTGGCATAATACATTTCGAAATCATAAAAAACCAATCTGGATGAGTTATCCAATCTATATCGACATCGTCAAAAAGATTAAAGTCTGTTTTAATGTCCTTTAAACGCTGCATATCATCAAAAATTACACGATTGTAAATACGTCGAATCGGGACTTTTTTCCCATCCTTTTCATAATACAATTTACTGCCTTCTTTAATTACCTTTGTAATACAAACGACCTCTATCCCCAATTTTTCCCTTGTAGCCCAAAAGTCGATACGGGTTTTTTGTTTTTCAGGGAAAAGTTCCATCAATATAACATTCTTGGGGTCTTCATCGCCCAGAATTACTTCACGGAGCATTTTTAAATATCCGATTTCATCAAGCCCGTTCAAAAAATAATGAAACCCTGTTTTGGGAAGGTTCGGGTAGTTTTTTAAAAACGACTTGCCTAATACTGGCTGGTAATACATTAAAGAAGGAAATGCCTGCAGTTCGATCAATTGAGGGTCTATATTGCCCGCAGTGTCTTCACAAAGACCAAAATCAATGGCCAAAAAATGTGGTTTGCTCAACGGGCTGGGAGATTGTAGATGTTTGGGCAAAAAGCGAGTACGAATGATGTCCATGTCCAAATTATCTATTTGATCTAAGATGGATTCGCAGGCGGCAAAAACCTTGGTTTTGATTTCTTTGCTTAAAAAAACGGGGGTTTCCGAAATTCGAAAGGCGCAACGCTCACCCAAGTTCTTTTCAATATCATTCTGTAGATTCTCATAATATTCTTGTTTGAAACTCGCATTGAATGCCTCTCGAACCTTGTTGATCATATAGATATTAATTTAGATGCATTTATAGCATCGGCCGCTTGTTGAAGAAATTTTGGGATAATAGTGTCGTTGGTCTTCATGATCTTATCATCGTCATCGAAATGTTCGATCATATCAAGATATTTCTTTTTACCGTATTTTTTTATGATTTGATTTCGCTTTTCTTTTTTGCTAAAATGGCGTAGCATCCCTTCTGCATCGGCTTCCGGATGAAACTGCACCCCAAAAATCTCTTTTGAAAAACGAATGGCCATCACCGCCCTTTCTAATGGTACATGGGGGCGTATTTTTTCCCTGCAAAGCACTTTGCCGTCCAAGGTGTCCAATTTCCATTCTTGCGGACCTACCACTTGATAGTCTCTAGAATCGACTGCGTAAAATGGATTGTCAAGCCCATCGAACAACGTTTCATGTTCACCGCTCAAGGTCTTATAAATGGGCAAGACCCCAAAAGAAGTAGAGCGCCTTTTGGTAACCCTGGCAAGATCCCAATGTAAGCATGCCAATTGAAACGAATGACATATTAAGAACATAAATTTCTTGGTAGGTTGTGATAAGTTGTGCCTGAGTATCTCATCTAAAAGGTTAAAATAGCCCGTTTCCCAAGCTTCACCAGAAATCAAAGGAGAGCCAGGGCCGCCTGATGAGATATAAATATCGTAATCTTGCAATGCAGGTAACTCACCTTTGACCCTTACTTCAAAAATGTCATATTTTCCCTCGATTTCGCTTTTGGCCAAAAAGGACCCCGCCAACATTTTTATACATCGCATACCCTCGTTGGGGTGGCCTGCATTCATATCGAGTATTGCAATTTTGTAGGTATTTTGCATGATTTCTTATTTAAAACGATTGATATTCTATACCTATCATTTATCAAGAACGCTCAAATCGAAGCTATCTTGTATCGCTTTGTCTCGTTTTTCCTATAATCCTTTTCCGGTCTGATCTACGATATAACTTACCACCTGTTTTAAGTCGTTGGTTTCTTCAAAGACTTTCAGTTGGCGGTCGGCACCTGAGCCCTGCTCCAGCATTTGGTGGACATAATTTACTTCGGTACGGCAGCCCAATTCATCGACCACATCGTCGATGAACTCAAGCAACTCATTGATCAAGGTCGCGAATGGTACTTCTTCTTCTTTTCCAAAATCGATGAGCTTGGCTTCAATGCCCCACCTTGCGGCTCGCCATTTGTTCTCATTGATCAAAATACGCCGATACGACCTAAAACTTTGATTCTTCTGGTGCAACTTGCTCAACTTCACAATAATACATTGCATTAATGCCGCGATGCAGATCACCTCATCAACGGTCATGACCATATCGCATACCCTGAACTCAACGGTTGGGTAGAACGGATGTAAACGAATATCCCACCAGATTTTTTTGCCGTTATCAATACATTGCGTTTTTACCAACAGCTCAACAAACTTGTCATATTCGCCAACACTGGCAAAGTAGGGCGGGATGCCCGTTCTGGGAAATTTATCAAAAATCTTTGAACGAAACGATTTAAAGCCTGTCTCCCGGCTTTCCCAAAATGGAGAATTGGTTGAAAGCGCATATAAATGGGGCAAAAAATATCGTGCAATGTTCATGATCTGCAAGCCCTCTTCACGATTGGGAATGCCTACGTGTACATGCATTCCGAAAATTAAGTTGGAACGGGCCACGTCCTTCATTTCTGCGATCAATTGATCATACCTAGGGTTAGGGGTAATCAATTGTTCGCTCCAATGTGAAAACGGGTGGGTACCGGAAGCCGCTACTTTTAAATCTTCTTTTGCCGCCAAGGCGATGACCTGCTGTCTAAGATATGAAACCTCATCACGGGCCTGGTTGATGTTCTCACAAATATTCGTGCCCATTTCAACCATCGACTGGTGCATTTCTTCTTTGATACGCTCTTTGAGCACTACTTTGCCTCCGTCAATGATTTTTGACACTTGGGAATGAAGCGTTAAGGCATCCCTATCCAAAATTTGGAATTCTTCTTCTATTCCCAGTGTGAACTTATGCATATTGGTTGTTTCGGTTTATAAATACTCTTATTTGGCTTTTTTAGGAGTGCTTTTAGCTATAGGCTTTGGTTTGGCCGCAGTTTTAGTAGCTTTTGGATTTGCACTACCTTTAGGGGCGGGAGCAGCTTTCTTGACTACAACAGATTTTGCCTTAACTACCTTTTCCTTTTTTACAACGGTTGTTTTCTTGTCTGCAGCTGGTTTTGGTTTAATAGCAACTTTCTTCGCAACCGGCTTTTCAACCTTCGCGATGGACTTAGGTGCGGGGGTAGTTTTTTTCGTTACAACGGGTTTTGCCTTAGCTGCCATTATCTTTTGTGCCACTGCCGATTTCACAACTGGCGTTGGTTTTGCCTTTATTTCTTTTTTAACTGTTGCTTTAGCTTTTGCAACAGCTGGTTTTTTAACTGCAATTTTCTTTGCCTGACTAGCAGTTTTCAAAGGCACCTTATTCTCTTTTGCTTTTTGCTGAGTCACTGCGTTTTTAGCAAAAGTACCCCATGAAGTGTTGTTCTGCTTTGCCTTATTTGAAGTCGCTTTTTCAACCGCATATTTGGCCGAGTGTTCAACGATCCAATCAAAGTTTGCCTGTCCGACCGAATTAATATCGGCATCGGGCGCAGGGTTACAGAAATCAATGGCATAGGGCACCCCATCACGTATAGCGAATTCAACCGTGTTAAAATCATAACCAAGTGCCTTGTTCAACTTCAAGGTATAGTCGTGTATGGTCTTCATTAATTTGGTATGCTCGGCACCGGTTGTTTTTGGCTCGGTAGCATATCTTAAATGCGGCTCGTTTCTTGGTTCGTAAGGCATAATGTGCACATATTTCTGCCCTACGGAATACACACGGTAGTAATCATCAAAAATAATTTCTTCTTGAAGCATCATCACCAATTGCTCGGTTTCTTTGTGTTTTGCAAAAAGATCATCGGCATTGTCAACGCGGTACACACTTTTCCAGCCGCCACCTGAATGTGGTTTCATATATGCCGGGAAACCGATATAGTTGAACATATACTCCCAATCTAAAGGTGCTTTTAAGTTTCTGAACGATTTTTCATTGGTGTCGTCAGGTCTTGCGTTTGAAGGCAAAAGAACTGTTTTGGGTACCGGTACGCCCAATTCCAATGCCAGACAGTTGTTGAAGAACTTTTCATCGGCACTCCACCAAAAGGGGTTATTTATAACTGCAGTACCCATCAAAGATGCATTCTTAAGATATGCACGGTAAAAAGGAACTTCTTGAGAAATACGATCAATGATCACATCATACCCATAATCGATACCTTGCTGAACTTTATCTATTTGCACGGCTTCAGCAATAACTTTGCCTTTTCCTAATTCGTTTACTTTATCTATGAAAGCCCATGGGAAGGTGTCTTCCATCCCAAATAATATTCCTACTTTTTTTGCCATGATTTAATTATTTGTCAGTTCCACACACGCGGAAATCTGAATTATTTACTTATTTAGTTGTTCTGCCTTAAAAGTGACTTGGAGGAAACACCTCCCTTAGTCCCTCCTTAATAGGAAGGAAATTTCTTCGTTAAAAGTACTTGTCTATATATTCCGGAAACATCATTTTCCATAGTGGCCAATCATGATCTACCCATTTTTTTTCGTCGTACCAATGGGGTATTCCTTTAGCTTCTAATATTCCGGACATTTGTTTGTTCTTGTCCAAACAGATGTCCCAATCTGAAGTACCGAGTACAATCTGCATATGGTTGTATTTCCAACCCTCTTCATTTTGCATAAACTCGTTCGGACAATTGAAATAAATACGGTCATCATCGGATAGCGGTGTCATGTTCCTAATATTAAATGCTGCACTCATGGCTATCAAATGAGAAACCACATCTGGAAACCGGAATGCCGTATTCGCTGCATGATACCCCCCAAAACTCACTCCGGCTACGCCAATACGGTGGGTATTGCACTGATTTTGGATATAAGGTATGAGTTCTTGTTGTAAAAATTGCATATACAATTCGTAATTATGAATTTTTGTTCCAGAGTCCATATGGTCGTCATAAAAACTAAGCATATCGATAGTCTCAATATTGTATAATTTTACGCGGCCTGCATCAATAAAGGGCATAATGGAACCTACCAGGCCGAAGTCGCTATTCTGGGTGAATTGCCCACCGGAAGACGGAAACATCAATATTGGATGCCCCCAATGCCCTGTGATTTCAAGATTGAGATTCTTCCCGAGAATATTCGAATAATACGATATGTGTTCTACGCTTGCCATATTCGCTTAAATATAAATGAAAAATGATTAACAATCAATGAATTAAGGGCGGCAAAAGTAATTTATTTTAGCAGATGGCAAACAATTATTTTTTTGATTCGTTATACTTGCAGATTCTAAAAGAAGATATGCCCTTTCAAATCGATTTTATAAGCTTAAAAGGTAGTTTTCACTCCAAGCAATTGGGCAGAAAAGTCGGGTTTCGGTTGGTTGCCCCGCCCGATTACAAAAATGCAGATTACAAGTTTCCTGTACTTTTAATGAACGATGGGCAAGATTATGTGCCCATGAAGCTTGAACAGACCTTGCAAAATGCTTTTGCATCTAAGGCTATTGCCTCCTTTGTATATGTTGGAGTGGAGTGTAACGAAGACCGAATACATGAATATGGCACGGCCTCTTCTTCAGATTTTAAAGGGCGAGGCGGTAAAGCCTCTTTGTATGCCCGTTTTATCATCGATGAATTCATTCCTTTTTTAAAAGGAGAGTTTAAAGTATCGTTAGTCGGTGAAGATTGGGTGTATTGCGGTTTGTCGCTCGGCGGCCTATCTGCCTTTGATATTGCCTATACCCATGCAAAACAATTCGGAAAAATAGGAGTGTTCAGTGGTTCTTTTTGGTGGCGAAAGAAAGCCTACGTGAAAAAAGACCTAAAAGATCGAAGCAGGATTATTTTGGAGGTCATAAAGAATAGAGCATTCGCACCACATCTAAAGTTTTGGCTTCAATGTGGCACCGAAGATGAGACCGCCGACCGAAATAATAATGGAATCATCGATGCCATTGACGACACCTTGGATGTAATCAAAGAACTGCAATTAAAAGGATATTCCTATCCTGGTGATATTACCTATGTTCAAGTGGAAGGGGGCAAACATGATCTGCCAACTTGGGGGGCACAGTTTCCAAATTTTGTGCGGTGGGCCTTTGGCAAGTAGCTGCCTAAAAACATCCCACTTGGTCAAGTCTACTACACCTTTATAAATATTTTTCGTTGGAAAAGTACATAGGCCAATAGACAGTAAAACGCAACTACCGATAGGCCATACAACAACGATGAAAGTTGTAAAGACATAAAGTCATGCACATACACTGTATTAAACAGCCAACCGTGCAAGGTGGTTTCACCAATGTGGATCATGCCCATAATCTTACTGATAAAACTGGACAGAAAATAAAGGATGATCGCATTAGCTCCCGCATATCTAAAAATGCTACCTAATTTGATTTTTCGAATATCGGTAAGGTAGTAGATCAAAGCAAGGATTAGATTTGCCCACCCGGCAGTTACGAGCACAAAACTACTTGTCCATAGGGCTTTGTTTATCGGAAAGATAAAATCCCATACATGGCCAATGATCAACATTGAACCCCCTATTCCCATTAATAAGCTCGCCTTCTTGGCTAGTTTCGAAGTTAAGATCAGCCCCGTGAAAACACCCAGTAACGAACTTGCTATCGACGGAATGGTACTCAACATTCCTTCTGGATCATAATCTGCCTTGTAATTATGTGATCCGAAAATCTTGACATCGAGCCAATTGGCGAAGTTGTTGGGCGCCCGCTCTAGAGTAGATTCTATGCCATTTACGGGCACAAGGGTCATCATCAACCAGTACCCGATAAGTAGGGCGACGGTTATGACGATCAAGGTTTTCCAATTAAAATTCAGGAACAAAATAGACGCAAAAAAGAATACCACGCCAATACGTTGTAAAACACCCGGAAATCGAATATTCGCAAAGTCTTTAATAAATGGGAAGCTCAAGGTAAATGCCCCGAGAAAAAGCCCTAAACCTATGAGCTTTAAGGCCCGAACACTAATTTTTTTATAAGTGCCCGCGTTGACTTGTTTGTTTTGATATGAAAAAACGATCGAGGTGCCTACTATGAACAAGAAAAACGGGAAAACCAAATCGGTAGGCGTATACCCATGCCATTCTGCATGAAGAAACGGAGGGTATACAGCCGCCCAAGTGCCCGGGGTGTTGACTAAAATCATTAAAATAATGGTCGCTCCCCTAAAAATATCGACGGAAAGGATTCTCTCTTTCATAACTTAAGATCTTATCTTGGTTCGGTTAGTTGAACTAAAGATAAGATTTAAAGCTTTATCAAGAATTTTTTCTATTTATTCGAAAGGCTGACCTTTACTTCTTTCTTGGCTTTTTTGAAACCGATAAGTTGTTGTTTAGCATCCAATACCGATTTCACGTAGCTTTTGAACGCTTTGTACTCATTAGCGGGAATTCTATCTTTGACCGTCGTTGCCTCGATATCGACATGAAGCTCATTTTCTTTACTTAAGGCATAGGTAATATTGAACTCGTGGTTTCTAAAACTAAGTGCGGCATCTTCCGGTATTTCAACAAATTTTTGATCTTCGCCCAGTTTCACGATATAACTCGATTTATAAATATCAGCGTTTTCGTATAACAGGTAATCAATCGGAAAATTACGTTCGTCTTCTTCTATAATCGAGGTATTGTAGGCGTTGTTAACGGCTGGTAGCCGAAATACTTTCATGCTTCCTATTTCGTCTATTTTCTCGTGAACAGTTAGCTGTGATACATATTTGATCACTGGCGACCTTAAATTATATTCGATACCATAAATGCTATCCATGCTAAAATCCTCTATAATCCTATTTTGAAAATCATCGCTGATATTCTTTTTGACCACATCATAATTGCTTTCCTTAAAAATAGCCGCATAATTTGAGTTTAAACTACCGCTGGTAATCGATTTTATGGTAAGCGCATGTTCGGTTTCGCCCAGTACAAATTCAATTTCACTTTCTAAAATGGTAGTCGAATGGGCAATATTTTCCATACGGTAGATACCGCTCTTTACTTCTGGCACCCATTTATTTGGTATATCGAGCGCCGTGGCATTTTCAAGACTTGTCGGTATAGCCTTATAGGGCATGTTGTTGTCAGTCAGTTCTAAATATTGCGGTTTTCCTTCAATAAAGACCTTGGCGATACAATGGTTAAAGCCTTGGCTTGGCAATACCATAGAACTCTCACCATAATCGGAAGTCAGCACTAACACCAAATGTGACTTAAGGCCTGCCATTTGGGCAAGGGTTACATATAGGGTGGAAAAATCTTTACAATCTCCCAATTTTGATTTTATGGTTTTGGATGGCTTTTGCGGCACATAGCCACTCTGTCGAAAGCCAACATGACTATAGCTTAAGTTTTCCATGATGTAATAATAGATACGCGATGCTTTTTCGTCATCACTTAAGGATGCCAAATCTTTCGGGAAGATTTTTTGGAAAGCTTCCTCTACATCAGAGTTCACAATGATCTGCGGGCGAACCAAATCGGAATACCAATTGGCGATATCATCCCAAGAATCAATAGTGCTTATGTGCACATACCTTGCAATATCGCTCATGCTGGGCATGAAATTTTCTTGCTGCGGTATTTCCTTCAAGTTCTTTACCTCCCATTTATGGTAAACATAGTCGTCAAGTTCATTTTGTTGATGGTCTACTTCGCCGTTCAAGGTTCTAAATTCAAAATGCTTGCCTTTGGGCACCAATACTTTTACCGAGTTCTTTAGTATTGGATGGTACGAATCAAATTGAAAATAATCAACATGGTCTTTATAGAACCTACCATTATTGCTATAACTACTTTCATAATCGATATATAAGATATCTCCTATTTCAAGATTATTAAAAACCAGGTTAGAACCGCTTTTTGATGCAGGTACTATCTTTTTGTCTGGTTTAACGATTTCTGATTTTGTAATGGAGTAGTTACCACTAAGACCTAGGTCCAGTTCTTTCAAGGTTTCTATACCGCTATCGGAGGTAATTTCGACCACATATCTTTTTTGGGACTTGCCACCCCCTTCAGGAAAAAACTGTAAAAGGCTTTCATCTAAAAGATAGTTGTACCCATAATTGTTTTTAGTTCCCTTATTTCTGTTTTGGGCCATAAAATCATAAATATCGGGCGTTTCCAGTGTTTCAAAATAGTCTTTGGCATTCGATAGGTCATCAATTTTTTTACGTAACGAAGAATTTGCCCCGTTGTGTTTAAGCGATTTTTTATACCAGACCAACGCTTCGTCTTTCTTGCCCAATTGTTCAAGGGCTGTACCTTTTAGCTCCATTCCCATAAACGAATATGGATAGTTTGAAAGAAGCTGATCGATATGCGGTAGAGACGCTTCGTACTTTTTATACCCGTGCAGATAATCGATATAATCCGACAAGAAAATATTGTCTTGCTGCAGGTGACCAGAAATATCTTCATAAAGCTTTAATGCCTTGTCTTTTTTATCTTGTTTATCGTAAAAACGAGCTAGCGAACTCAAGGCCGAATAATCAAAATTCTCTTCGTTTATTTCTTCAAGAATACGTATCGCGCTCTCATCTTCATTGAGGTAGCCCGAATAGATATTCAAATAGATTTTTAGTAGATTGAGTTGGTCTTTATGATCAGTGAAAATTGCTTTTAGGTTTTCTTTTACCGCTGCCTTATCTTCATTTCTAAGGCTTACCATTAAGTCGCCTGTTTTTTTAATGACGTCCATATCGGTAGCCTCTGAAAATTCGCTTATGAATTTTTTAAACTCGGGAATAGGAAGCTTAAAGATTTCACGAGAATTCTCGAATTTATAGATATAGGACAGGTAATATTTTTCATCGTCATTCTCAATGTTCTTTTTTAATTCGCGAACAGTGGCATAATCTTTCTCTTTCGTATAACTATCTATAAGATACTTTCGTATAAAAGAACTATTTGGATAACGTTGTGACAGCGGCAGTAAAATGGCTTTCGCTTCTGTATATTTTGAGTTACGCAAATAGGTGTTTACCAAACAAAATGTGTAGAAAAAATCATTAGGCCGCTCTTTTATTTTGTTCAAAAAGAAAGCTTCGACCGGATGCTGAAGTACCATAGGGTCTAAACTCTTCAGTGTGCTTTTCACATAAGTTTTAGGGGTTTTCTGAAAACTTAAATCGTTAAAGGCTTTACCCTTTTCGTCGGTAACCCTCAGTATAAAAT
>JBATIN010000240.1:0-15485 GCA_049667765.1 Flavobacteriaceae bacterium | reverse complement strand
CCGTATAACTGTAGGTCGAGACAAAGTCATTGACAGTGAAGGTAAATGCACCATCTGAATCGCCGAAACAGCTAACGTTATTGGTGAGTTGTGATACTATAGAAACACGATCGATATCGGTAACCGTATGGTTCCTTAGAATTTCGCAGCCTTTAGCATCGGTCACTTTAAAGGTGTAGGTGCCTGGTGCTAGATTGCTAAATACATTGGTATTGCCGTTATTGGTTACACTTCCTGTTGGCGCAATAATTTCATAAACAAATGGAGCAGTACCATCAACCACGGTTACAGTGACATCTGCTACTAGTGACGGACATGTAGGGGCCGTTTGCGAAAAGGTTAATTCCGTAGGCGGATCTAATGGTGCGACTACAATGGATGGCGTTGAAGCAATACACCCATTTGCATCTTTTACGGTAATCGAGTACGTACCTGCAGTGATGTTGGAATTAAAAGTGTCTGAAGGTTGATAATTTACTCCATCGAGACTAAAGGTATAGCCAGGTGTTCCCCCCGAATAATTTATTGCCTGTAAAGTGGCCGAGGTGTTATCGCATCGATACTCTTGAACAACATCGATAGTTCCCGGTAGTATGGCCGTTGGTGCGGTCAAGGTAACACTGTCATTTAATACACAACCTTTGGCATCGGTAACAGAGTAGTTGTAGGTGCCGGCAACCAAGCCAGGGTAGGTAGTCTGGGCTGTTGCGGCACTGCCGTTAAAAACAATTTGATACGGTGGAAGTCCTCCAGAAATCTGTAATTCTGCGATACCATCGGCACTCGCATTACATAAGGGTTCGGTAATCACTTCTAGCGCTGTAGGTGGGGTGTTCGGTGACACCGTGACAGCATTGGTGGTAACCGTACAGTTTTCACTGTCGATTAATGTAAAAGTATAGTTGCCCGCAATGGCTGTGTTATACGAAAACGGGATACTTGGAACAGCTGTACTTGCTTGCACTGAAACACCATTTCTGAAGACCTCATAGGTGAAGTTTGGGTTTCCTCCTGCAATATTGATACGAATCTCAGCCTCTGGTATAGCACTGCAATCGGCGTCTTTTATTAACGATGCAGCAGCGGTCAACGTTGGAAAAACAGTGATACTCGCCGTACCGGTACAATTTTTACTGTCGATAACATCGACGGTATAGCTTCCTGGGCCTAGGCCGGTAAAATTTGTATTACTTTGATAGGCACCACCGTTCAATCGATATTGAAATGGGGCTACTCCACCAGCGGTAACATTAGCAGTTAAGGTTAATCCTGTGCTGCTATTGTAGCAAAGACTATTTGCATTTACCTCTAAGGTAGGGGCGACGGTAGCGGTCAGCGAAAATGGTGCGGTTACAACGCATGCTCCCGCATCACGGACAGTAACGGTATAGTTGCCCGAAGTATCGGTAAGTCCGGTAAATGAATTGGTCGATTGAGGGCCGCCTACCAAAGTGCCTGAAGGGTCTCGTAGTTCATATTCATAACTACCCCAGCCATTGGATGCTGTTATCACAACGGATCCTGGAACGGTTCCACTAGTAGAACAACTAAGATCGGTAACATCCAAATCAGAAATGACCAAAGCCGCAGGTGGTGCTGCAATGGTTACATCGGCCGTAGCCGTACAGTTTGTCGTGGTATCGGTAATGGCAATGGAATAGGTTCCCGCGGCCAAACCGGTCAAAGGCAAGGTACCTGATGTTTCGGCAGTACCTGAAAAAGGCACAGGCCCGGTTACCGTATAGTTGTAAGAAGTTCCGAAATTAGAAACCGTGAAAGTGGCACTTCCATCGGAAAGTCCGAAACAGCTAATATTATTGTTCAATTGCCCAGTGACGCTAATTTGGTCAACAGGTGCAATTCTAAAATCTTCGGTATAACTACAGCCTTTGGTATCGGTGACCCTAAAGGTATAAGTGTTCGGGGCTAGGTTATTGAATGTTGCCGTACTTCCGGAGGTCGATGTTGCAGTTATAGCCGTTGGTGCAATAATGTCGAATACAAAAGGAGTGTTGCCGTTGGTAACTGTGACACTAACATTTGAGGTCAATGAAGGGCAGTTTGGCGCGGTGGCCACAAAGGACAAATCGGTCGGTTCGTTTAATGGGACAATAGTTACCGACGAGGTAACAAAGGTACATAGGGCAGCATCACGCACCGTAACCGTGTAGGTTCCGTCGGTCAAGTTGGTAAAAGTATCTGCGCCCGGTGTAGTGTCAGGTATAAAATTTATTCCGTCTATGCTATAGGAATAAGGAGCTGTTCCCCCCGTAACATTTTGTACTTGTATGCTTCCATTTTGGACACAGGTATAATCTTGAAGTAAAACCGCTGTAGCGCTTAAGCCGTTTACGGGCCCACCAATGGTAAAAGGCTCTTCTATTTCACAGAAAACGGTACTATTGGTCTGTACGATATCCAAAGTGTAGGCTCCTTGTGGAAGATTTGTAAAAGATCCTGAAGTATTTGTTGCCGTTGTAGTATCAGGGTAGGTTAACACATAGGAAAGCGTATAACCGGCATTGTCGGATACATTGACCGATATAGATCCGTCGGCCGCCCCGAAACATGTTTCGTCGGTACTGCTGGTGGTATAGACTATTGTTGGTTTTGTAATCGTTACCGCATTCGAGATATAGGAACAATTATTGTCATCGACTACTACAAAGCTGTAGTCACCGGGTTCTGTTATATTGAAATCTAAGTTCGACTGGTATTCCGAAGGAGGAATTGAAGTAACATTTGGGTAAGACGTTACCGTAGCGCCTAGTTCATTAACAAATGTCCAGATCGCGTAGGTAAAGGTAGGCTGCCCTCCCGTGGGCTCCATCATAATTATTCCGTTGTCACATACGATCTGCTGGGTTACATTGGCCCTTAGACGCAGGTTGTCATTGTCGATAATGGTTACCGATTCTACATGAATACAACCATCGGCCGTTTTCGCAATGGCAAAATAATCTCCGGGGTTCAAGCCACTGAACGTATAGTTATTATCTGTTTGTGCCGTTTCATTATCCACTAAGGTACCACCGGGATGTTGACCATAATACGGGTCGATCGCTGGCGGTGCAGGCGCTGGAGTACCATCGTTTAGGCGTATTTCATATTCATAATCGGGGTTCACTCCAGAAACTTGCAAGTTAATGGTACCCTTGGCGATACAGGTTGCCGGGGTAACGGTGACTGCCGTTTGCATATCCCGTTCTAAAATTCCAATGGGGTTGGTGCTAAAAATACAGGCGTTAGTTATCGGTTGGTTTGTAGCGTCTAACTGTGTCACTTCAACGCGATAGCCTCCGTTTTGCCCCGGGGCAAGATCAAATGAGTTGTTGGTCGAAAAAGGCACGATTACAGCTCCGGTTACATCATCTACCAATCTATATCCATAACCAGTGGTCGGGTTAGTGACTGTGATGTTACCTGGGTTACCGCAAAGAATATCTTTTTTGGTGGTCTCTACATTCAAGTTGTTCTGAAATACACTAAAATAGAAGCGACTGGTACACCCGTTTTGATAGGTGACCTGTAGCCTGAATTTTCCGGGACTATCAATGGTAAAATTGTTTCCTCCTCCAACATTGTTCCAAGTACAGGAAAGATTTTTATTGGCACAATCATCTCCAGAAGAGGTACAACTGCCCTCATTGAGCTGTTCCCAAACAATGCTTTGGGCATCCACAATATTCACTTGCAATATCCTCGAATCATTTGCACCGCAGAGAAACAATTTAGGCAAAAGGGCATTATCTACGCTGCACTGCACAATTTCGCCAGCAAGATCATTGGTAGGGTCGGCATCGGCGTTTACAGCATTAAAATATTCTATGACGGGGTTCGGTATAGTGCCAGAACCGTAAGGTACAACGTGAATAATTTCTTTGAAGCCCTTACAAGGGTCGGCAACTATTTTATCAACGATATAGGTGCCTACCGCGGTAACGGATAAGGTACTAAGGTCATTATCCGGGTTTCCGTCGTTCATGGTGGTGTCGGAAGCATCGAAAATACCGTTGCCATTATCGTCTCTTTTCCAGACGTAATCATCAAAACCATTACCCGCATTTAAAACCGCCGAAGCACCGCAAAGTTCAACGGTACGTTCAAAATTACAGTCAGAAAGGTCGTCCAATAAAAAGTTGGTGGCTCCTGGTACAACAAATCCACAAGCATCGAAATCGGTGATACTTTCATCATCGGTAACAAGAGCACTGTTTTCAACCCCTCTATAGCTTGAATACGCCAAGTTTTCAATTAGGTCTGAACAGGCATTGATAAAATCGAAACAGTTTTCGGCTACTTTGACGCGCATACGAATAGAATACGCGGGATCATTTTCATTGACAAGGTTATTGGGCACATAAAAGTAAATGGTATGTGTAGCAGAGTCATAATTGTACTGCACCCCTGTAGGCAGGCTTAGTTCTGCAGCCGTAAAATTGGTGCCATTTAAAGGGTGAACATTTTGAGGTAGCACATCCCTTATGGTATACCAACCTCCATTTGTAGGGCCATTGCCTGGTCCAGGCCCGGTGGCGTCATCGTTGCCAAGGTTTTGAAAAGTAAGCACATAATCTAAAGTCTGCCCTAGGTTTACGCCTTGGCCGGTGATGTCCACACCTCCTAAATTTTCAACACGTTTTTCTAGTACAATGTTTGGGGCAATGATCTCAACATCAAAAGAAGCGAAGAAAATATCGTATTTATCTTGCGAAGAGGTAGCCCTTAACGTGGCACTGGTGGCATCGTTGGGGATAACATTGTTAAAATTGTTTGTTACTGGAAAAAGGTCAGTATCCCAGCCCAGGGTATTTACACTATTTGGGTTTCGGGCTGTGAAAATATTTGGATCTATTGATATGTTCGAGTTAAAGAAGTTATTCGCAAGGTTTTGGGTGCTGCTCAATGGAGTGAAGGGATTTCCTCCAGAACTGATCCTCAAACCATCTCCAGGAATATTGTTGTCCCCTTCAAGTGCGGCAACAGTGATATTTGCATTTACATCAAAAGGTGCAGGAAGAGTTGTAAATCCGTTGATCGGAATATCTGTGCTTTGCCCTGATTTAATCCCAGCATAACCGTCAAAAGTAGTGATATATTTACTGCCCGGTAGGTTGGGGTTTTCATAAACGACCACCATGGTCCAACCGCCAGAGATACCCCCTTGTATACCCCCACCAAGACTTGACCTTACATTGGCTACAAAATAGTCTCCATCTGGGTTTGCAAGCCCTGTTAAAATCGAGGTTACATCTTTATAGCAGGCATAAGGACTGTAGTTGTTAAAATCTGGATCAGGATCAAGACCGCCGTCATAGAGAATCTCGTCGGCAGTGATGTTTTGATAAGCTCCACCCGGTACTCGAAACTTGATCTGGTCGATGTTATTGCGGTTTGGATTCACATAAACAGCCCCCCAATAGAGACCTGCATAGCGAATTAAGGAACAGTTTTCATCAGGAACATCTAAGGTAGCACTACTTGAACTAAATGTTGTATTGTCAGTATCAACATCGATGTACTGCATGTCGAGATCATCGTTGTATTGTGAGGAATTTCCCGTAGCATTATATGGGTCATTAGGGGTCGCTCCGGCATAGTTTACCCAGCGCTGCCTCCATCTTCTGCCATCCCAGTACCATTCCCACCCAGAAAATGCAGCTTGACGCCTATTGACTATATTATTGGCAATAAAGGTTAGCTCACCACGAATATCTGCGGCATAGCGAACATCAAAGGAATTTTTTACTTGAGAAAAGGCAGAAGTAGCGCCTAAAAAAAGCAAAAGCACCAATAAGTATTTTGAAATTGATTTTAAAAACATTCGGTTGGTCAAGTTTAGTTTATCCATTAGATGTTCTAATCAGCATTGTGATTTGGTTTTGATAGGCAAACAGTCAACATGTCAATGACACGAAGCTGCTTGAAGCTACCAATAACAAATATTGAGCTTAAATCTGACTAGCAGAATTTAATGTTGTGGCCTGTTTATTTTATGTTGTGAAAGGCCTAATTAGCAGAGTCTATAACTTTGAGAAATCCCTATTTTTCGGACGACCAAAGCAATGTTGGAAAATTTCTAATTGGTATCTAATTGTCTTTTTTTGTCTTTTTTTTGAGGTGTTTGTTTTACTGAGAAAGGAATTTGGTGATCGGATGTAACATTTAAATGGAACCTAAAAAGGATGAATTTTTTGGGAACTGCCGGGTGTTTTTAGTTTTATGAAATGCCGTAAATCTGCATTTAAAATTTTTAGGTTACTTGACAAAAAAGATATGTTTTCAGCATGATTAAAATGCCTATGGTTTTAGGGAGAATCACTAAAATTTTAACCAAAAGAAAGAATTTAGGTTAAAAAAAAGTTCTCAAAAGTTTGTGAAAAGAACATCGAAATGATGCTCATAAACTGATCAATCAGCTGAAGATTAATGTAGCGAAATCGGGTAAGTTATTTTTGGTTTCTTATTGGGTGCTCACACCTAGTATTGCGAATCATCAAAGAACTAGAGAAACCGCAGAAGTTTCTGAATAGAGACATTACCATCCAGTTTTATGGTTAGTTCAATTTTTTTGAAGCGTCGAATTTTCATTTACTCGTTGGAATAGGACAAACGGGAAACGTAATTTTTAAAAAGCTAAAAATAAAGTAACTACAAATTTTTAAAACCCAAAGCGGATCATTTGCTTTAAGTGTATAATCCTAAAACAAATGGTTACAAGTAATTCGTCGAGTGGATTCAATTTTTAGTACAGTAGATGTATACTTAATTTCGTATTGCGATCGTACATTTGGCCTTTAATCCCACGGAGCGATAACAATTACCAAACAGTATGAAGTTCAATAGATGAAACGATTTAAATTACCATTTGGTTTAGTTCGGTTTTCCAATAGCCGATTAATGCAGGACTATTTGTTTAGGCGAGCTTATTGCGATGTGGAGAAACACGCATGATCCACATTTTGTCGTTGTATTCGTCATTAAGTTTAGAATAGTACGAAATCAGCGCATTGTTCCATGACTCGTGTCGCTTAAGGTACACATACCTCCAGTTGTTTTCGGGGTTCACGAAGTAACTCGCACTTAGCCCGTGTGAATTCAATAGTTCTATAAATCGTTTTGCGTTGTTAGGATTGGCAAAAACATTGGCAATAATATAGAAACCAGAGCCGATACCATCAATTTTGAATGTTCTGGGTTCAACTCCTTTATTGGCTATTTCATCATTAATAATAACATTTTGCTGTAATTTGCCCGTATCGTATTTAGCCGATTTTTCTTTTAGCTTGGTAACATTATTGGCATATTTTTCATTAGTATATAGATTGTCAACGTTCATGACCCATAATGCACCGTCATAACTTCCGTTTAATTTTGAATGATAGGCTTCAGCGGCCTCGTCCCAAGAGTTGTATCGTTCCAAATAAACGTATTTGAGTCCGTTTTCAGGGTTGTCAATATAAGCAGCTTTTAGGCCTTTTTGATTGAGCTCGTTCATAAATTTGTCCATATACTGGCCGCCTTTATACACATTGGCTACGACGTAATACCCGTCTTGTACACCTTCTAGATTACGGAAAACTCGACTTTTTATATCATTTTCTTGAGCAACGTTTGCTATGGTGGGGGTTTGTTGTCTGGTTCTGTCCTTTGCTACCACGGGTGGCTTAGTTTCTTTTTTCTCGGTTGAAGCGCGTGAATTGTTAGCTAAGGCTGTAGAGTTATCGCGTCCTGTTAGAAATAGCTCTTCTGCTCTTTTTTCTATATCGGGCCGTTCACCTTTGGTTTCTTTGCGTACCATACGCATGACCATTTCAAATCGTCTTTCTAAGTCTTTTTGCCTATTGGCCTCTAAAGAATCTTGCCTGAACATCAACTCTGCAAGTATGGCATCGTTTTCTTCCAATTTCTTTTTCAGTGCTTGTATTTCATCGTTATCTGCAAGGTCGTCTTCGGTGAGTTCCTCATTATTAACTAGTTCCTCATTGTCGTCCTCTAACATTACTCGGTCTTCGGTCAAGTTTGGCGTAAAGGCGTATGCGAACGAGATTTCATGGGTTACCCCAAGGTTGATTAAATCGGAAGTGTATCCTTTTTCCATAGTATACCCTAGCGAAAGTCTTTTGTTGATATTGAACCCTACCCCTGCCGATGCTCCATAGAAACTGTCGTACCCTCCTTGGATCCACCCAAGTTTTGGTAAGTCTAGAATCAAGCTTCCTCCAAGGGTCACATCATCTTGATTGCCCAATAAGGGACTGTCTTTAGCGTTGAGACGAACACGGGCCAAAGGCATCAAACGTGCGCTTTCCATAATACCAGCCCCATTTTCAAACCGATGGGTATATTGTAAATGGCCGGCATAGGACTTATCCTTGAATTCACTTAGTTGTTTACTGGTCTTTAGGTTATAGTCAAAAAGGTTTTCTGCGTATGCTCCGAAATCAAATTTCCCATATGAAAGATTAAATCCTGGCTGAAAAGATAGAATATTACTATTCTGAGTACCTAGCAATGTTTGGTCGTTAGGATCTAATGGAGATGCATTGTTTCTATCAAATCCGGTACTGTAATAGGCAAGGTTGGCACCAAATGTGAAATTGCTCTTATCGCTAAGTTTAACACCGTAAGCATAGTTGGCCATAACGCCGATATTGGAAACTAGACCCACTTGTTGTGAATAGATACTAAGGCCTAGGCCGCTTCTGTCACCTACCCTACCACTGTAACTTAAAAAATAGGTTTGATCGTTATTATCAAATTGTACCGATTGGTTTCTGTGTAGGAAGTTTATATAAGACTTATCTTCTTGAACGGTTGAAAACGTTGGGTTGATCAAGAATCTATTGTATTTCAATAAATTTTGTGGCGCGACTTTTAGTGGCAATATAGGATCCTCGTTCTGAGCATAACTAGTTGTTATTGCCAATAATGCGATCAAGAACAGCGATATGTTTTTTATAAATTTCATGCTTGTTATCGAATAACGGTTATGGTTCCTTGTTTTAAGGTTTCCTTGGCGTTTTTTATTACATAATAGAATACCATGTTTTGTTGTGGAAACGACATGGATGATTCTGGCCAATTGTTCTTATAATCGTTTACATTTAAAAGTTCTACTCCCTTGTCATTATAAATATGAATGTTAACATCGGTTTTGTTCGAGTACGAATTTGGCAATACCCATTGATCGTTAGATCCATCTCCATTTGGGGTAATTACGTTAGGAACCTTAAAAGTATCTAGGTATTCTACATTGAAAACTTTAGTTATTTCACAGTTGTCGACATTGGCAATAAGCGTATAGGTGCCTTCTTCTGTAAGTGTCATACTATCGCTAGCACTCATTTCAACATTGTTAGCATCGTACCATCGGTAGGCGGTACCTCCGCTAGCGGTTACCGTTCTTGAGGTACCCTCTGGAAATATAATATCGCCAGTTGGGTCTAGGGTTATCAAATCTGGGTTCAAGGGAGTAATCGCAATTTCATTAGAAATCAAATCACAGCCATTCTTGTTTAGAACCAATCGGTATGTTCCTGAAGCAGTTACAGAAAGGGATACATCTGTAGTGTTGATTTCAGTTCCGTCGTGCTGCCATGCAAATGTTTCTCCTGTTAAATCGGTGGGTGTGCTTATGGTAATAGTGTCGGTGGAATTACAATATACCGTGCTAGTACTATTTATGACCACTGTTTCACTGGTTAAAAGTTGTACGGACAATGTATTAGAAGTTACGTTATAGGTACTCAAAGTACCTTCGACAAGATAGTCCCCATTTTCAGTTGGATCAGTTAGGCTAATGTTGGATGAGGTGGCTCCGGTAATATTGGCGCTATCTTTGTTCCATTGATATGTGAAGCTCGATTCTACGTCGGTGGTGACATCGATCTTACTATTGTCGGATAATACTGCGTTGATAGTCTGAACTTCTAGCACGATGTCGGTACTTACGCAGGCGGTATAAGCAGAGGCATAGTGAATTATGATTTCAAACGATGCCGGAATAACCACAGTGGACGTTTCCGAATTTTTAATGGTTCCGGGGCAGGTACCTCCGCTTTGCGTAACCTCACAATAGTAGGTTCCATCTTGCGAAGTGTCATAGGTGGTAGCCGTGGCTCCACTGATTGGTGTGCCATTTCTATACCATTGATATGTTGGGCCTACAGCAGTTGTCGTAATACTTAAGGTCTTAGTTTGTGCCGGCAACAAAACGATATTCGCTTCATTGACACGCGTGACGGTAAAATTATCGGCATTGGTTATAGTTAAGGCAGCTGATCTTTCAGTACATATAGTAGTACTAGAAATCTCCACTTGGTAGTCGCCTTCGAAATTAGCGATTGAGGCATCGACGGTATAGGTCGATGTCGTAGCCCCTGGAATTACAGTATCATTTTTATACCATTTATAGCTCCACGTGGGATCTGTGGTATTGATGCTAAGGGTTTCAATATCACCAGAACAGAGAGCCGTTTTCGTAGGGGGGTTGATAAAAATTCCCTGGCCGGTAGAACCAATGGTAACATCAACGATATTGGAGTCGGTATTACCGGATCCGGTACATTCGTTACCGTAGTATACAAAGGCCTGATACATGCCCGACTGGGTAACGTTAAGGTTGTGCCCGTTTTCGCCGGAAAGTAGGGTGCCACTGCGATACCAAATATACTGATAGGTTTCTGGATTGGGGATGTTATCTACCTGTAGGGTAAACGGACCGGTAGCACAAATACTTCCGGGAGGTACTCCATCGCCAAGATCGCTTATATTTATATTGGTTACTACATCCATAAAATACATGGGATAAGCGGATGACTCGGCACTTGTTTTAACTGGGCTGGTACTTCTCACGCGCATTTTATAACCATCACCTCTAGTTGTTGTGGGGAGACTAAATGACATATCAAAGTCCATATTAGAATTCTGGTTGTTTACTCGCCCAACTTCTACTGCATTTGTAAAACTGCCTGTTGCATTTGATATTTCTAGGATAAATTCGTTGGTTGTGTTTACGGTACCCAACCACGTGATGTTGGCATAGTAAGTGTTAAAAGAAGCCTGGGCACAGGCAGCATACCATGGTGTACTTCCGGAAATGTTCGGGTCGCCTGTGGGTTGCGGGGCGTTTAGCACCAAGGCTTGCGAAAAGGCTTGCGTTGTGCTGAATAGCAAAATCCCGAGAAAAAGTATTCGAAATATGTAAAATGGTTTTGATTTCATAGGTAGCTGTAGTTTTGGGTGACTACGCGATTGTCGATTTGGCGATATTGGAGCAGCGCTTTGTTTTACGAATTTTGGTGAAAGCCACTTCAATACTACATTTTGGGATAAACCCGTGAGTATTCAACAACAAATATGTTATTTAATTATGGAAGGCCGAATTTAATGTTGTGGGGTCGATCATTATTGTTGTGAAACACTTTTTATGTGGAGTGAACAGGTATTAAAGTCTACTATAACAACATTTTTCCTACTTTTGTTCAGCCAAAAAAGGTATATGATGAGCGAGGAAATCAGATCATTGAATTTTATTGAACATATTGTCGAAGAAGACTTGAAAAACGGGTTTCCAAAAGAGGAGCTGAGATTCCGGTTTCCGCCTGAACCTAACGGTTATTTGCATATTGGCCATGCTAGTTCCATTTGTTTGAATTTTGGCCTTGGCTTGCGTTACAATGCCCCAGTTAACCTAAGGTTTGATGATACCAATCCCGCCAAAGAAGAACAAGAATATGTTGATGCGATCAAGAAAGACGTGGAATGGCTTGGGTATAAATGGAATACCGAACGGTATGCTTCTGATTATTTCCAGCAGCTCTACGATTGGGCAGTAGCGCTGATCAAAGAAGGAAAGGCCTATGTGGATAGTCAATCTTCAGAGGATATGGCCGCTCAAAAAGGTACGCCTACCGAACCAGGCACTAACAGTCCTTTTCGAAATCGTTCTGTGGAAGAGAATTTAGCGCTTTTCAATAGTATGAAAAATGGGGAATTTGAAGAGGGGAAACACGTACTTCGTGCCAAGATCGATATGGCAGCGGGCAATATGTTAATGCGAGACCCTATTATGTATCGCGTATTGCACAAAGCCCATCACCGAACAAATACCGATTGGTGTATTTATCCGATGTACGATTGGACACATGGGGAAAGCGATTATATAGAGCAGGTATCCCATTCGTTGTGTACGCTGGAGTTTTTACCACATCGCGAGTTGTATGATTGGTTTTTAGACCAAGTGTATGACCCAAATAAGGTACGTCCAAAACAACGGGAGTTTGCCCGTAGAAATCTTAGCCATACCGTAGTGAGCAAACGTAAAATTTTACGATTGGTAGAGGATGGGGTGGTCAGCGGTTGGGACGACCCCCGTATGCCTACCATTTCCGGATTACGTAGAAGAGGTTATACCCCGGAAGCTATCCGGAATTTTGCCGATACTATTGGCATAGCAAAACGGGAAAACTTGATCGATGTTTCACTTTTGGAATTTCATGTTCGAGAACATCTCAATAAAATAGCGCCAAGGGTTATGGGAGTTTTAGATCCGGTCAAAGTGGTCATTACCAATTATCCCGAAGGGAAAGAAGAATGGCTAGAAGCGGAGAACAACCCTGAAGATGAGGCGGCAGGTTCAAGAGAAGTGCCTTTTTCCAGGGAATTGTATATAGAAAAAGAAGATTTTAAAGAAGAAGCGAATCGTAAATTCTTTCGTTTAAAACTTGGAGGGGAAGTGCGCCTTAAAAACGCCTATATTATTAAGGCCAAGAGTTGTACCAAAGATACCAATGGGAATATTACTGAGATACAATGCACCTATGACCCCAAAAGTAAAAGTGGTAGCGGAACAGAGGAGAGCCTACGTAAAGTAAAAGGTACTTTACATTGGGTGTCCGTAAAGCATGCCATTAAAGCAGAGGTACGCTTGTATGATCGGCTTTTTACAGATGAAAGTCCTGATACGCATAAGGACAAAGACTTCATGGAATTCATAAACCCGAATTCTTTGGAGGTGATTACAGGATACTTGGAGCCGAGTCTAAAAAATGCCAAAGCAGGAGACCGTGTACAATTTCAACGTCTTGGGTATTTTTGTGTTGATCCTGATACCACCCAAGAAAATTTAGTTTTTAATCGAACGGTTGGATTAAGGGATACTTGGGCTAAAATTCAGGAAAAAGACTGACATAAATATTTCTTATACTATAAAATATTACGATTGGTATTATTTATTTTGAACGCTTATTCCAAAGCACCGTAGTGCATTTTTTTAGGAATGGCAGCTAAAGCTATAGACGAACAAAAAAGAGCCTCTTGCAAAGGCTCTTTTCGGTTAATAGTTAAAAAATAAGGAGCTAACGTTACTCTTTCTTCTTTATGTTGGTTTTCTTCATCGATTCGCCTATCATATTACTAGCGGTAAAAGAAGCGACCATGTTATTTAGCATATCACTACCTGCTTGCGGGGAATTCGGCAAAAGGATGAGATTGGCATTGGTATGCTCACCGATAGATTGTAAAGTATCGTAATGTTGGGTTACCACGATCAAGGCAGATGCCTCTTGCGAATTGATACCCACTTTGTTTAGTACCTCGACCGATTCTTCTAGTCCTCGAGCAATTTCTCTTCGTTGATCTGCGATACCTTGGCCTTGTAGGCGTTTGCTTTCTGCTTCCGCTTTGGCTTTCTCAACAATTAGAATTCTCGCTGCATCTCCTTCGAACTGAGCTGCTATTTTTTCACGTTCGGAAGCATTGATGCGGTTCATGGCTTCTTTTACTTGGGCATCTGGATCAATATCGGTAACCAAGGTCTTAATGATATCATAGCCATAATCTAACATAGCATCTTGTAGTTCTGTCTTTACTGCAATTGCGATATCGTCTTTTTTAACGAAAACATCATCTAACTTCATTTTAGGAACTTCGGCCCTGACCACATCAAAAACATAAGAAGTAATTTGATCATGTGGGTATTCAAGTTGATAGAACGCTTCATAAACTTTATCTTTTAATACAACGTATTGCACCGAAATTTTCAATTTAACAAAAACATCGTCTAAAGTTTTGGTTTCAACAATCACGTCCAACTGTTGTATCTTAAGCCCTAAACGAGCCGCCACTCGATCAATTAAAGGAATTTTCATTTGAAGTCCCGATTGTCGTATGCTGTGAAATCGACCAAAACGTTCTATAATTACGGCCGTCTGTTGCTTGACGATAAAGAATGAAGAAAAAAGAATTATAAGAACAAGAAACAGTAACGGAATTAAAAAGACATTACCCATAGTGTATGATTTTAAGTTAATGATATGAATTTACGAAACTCGCAGTATATGTGTCTCCATTTTGTCCGTTTTGTTACAATAGGGGAGTTTTCGGACTAAAAAGTTTACTTCTCACGGTTTTTTTCAGCATATACCAGTTAATGCCTTTGATTATAAAACGTTGACGGCTTTATGAATTCTAGCGATGCTTTCCTCTTTACCGATCAAGGCCATAATATCGAACAAATGCGGACCTTTTAAATCGCCCACGATTACCAATCGCAAGGGAGGCATAACCATACCAAAAGAAAGTTCTTTTTGCGTAATCCACGTTTTTACAAGGGTTTCAAGACCTTCTGAGGTGAAATCATTGGCCTCCCGCAACAATGAAACCAATTGGTTTAATATTTCAGGGGTATCTGGTTTCCATTGTTTTTTCACGGCTTTTTCAGCGTATGAGTTTGGAGCTACAAAGAAATAATCGCCAAGCTCCCAAAAGTCGGAGACAAACGTTGCGCGCTCTTTGATCATGGAAACAACTTTGGTTACGTAACTATTGTCATTTCCCGAGAGGCTATTTACTGAAACACCGTTCTCTTGAAGTACTGGAGCAAATAAGAGGGCCAATTCCTCATCTTTCTTTTCCTTTAAATAGTGATGATTGTACCATTTGGTTTTGTCGGGATCAAACCGTGCCCCTGATTTGTTCACACGTTCTAAACTAAACGCTTGAATAAGCTGATCTAAGCCGAAGATCTCTTGTTCTGTTCCAGGATTCCAGCCTAATAACGCTAGAAAATTGACTACCGCTTCTTGAAAATAGCCACTTTCCCGATACCCGATAGATTCATTCCACGAAAGCGGAAACACAGGAAAGCCCATTTTTTCTCCATCTCTTTTACTAAGTTTTCCATTGCCTGTTGGCTTAAGAATAAGGGGCAAATGGGCAAATTCTGGAGCCTTCCATTCAAAAGCATCGTATAATTGACAGTGCAAGGCCATTGACGGCAACCACTCTTCCCCGCGTATGACATGGGTTATTTTCATTAAATGATCATCTACGATATTGGCCAAATGATACGTAGGCATGCCATCACTTTTAAAGAGTACCTTATCATCTAATATATTGGTGTCGATTTCCATAGTACCGCGAATGATATCTTGCAATACCTGCGTTTCATTTGTAGGAGTCTTAAAACGAATAACATAATC
>JBATIN010000239.1:0-6763 GCA_049667765.1 Flavobacteriaceae bacterium | reverse complement strand
GAGCAGGATTATTCAAGAAATGAGTAGAATTATGGACCCCCATTAATTGTAAAGTTCCTATTCCGAACTGATACTTCCCTATATACCCTAAAGTATTAATAGAAAAATAGTTGCCCTGAGATTCTTTAAAGGCGAGGGCTTCCTTAAATGCTATGTATGAACTTCCTAAAAAAGGAGGTGCCACCATTGTTACCGCAATTTGTGTCTCATGTTTGGGGTACGAGACCTCAGTAGGTTCAGTTACCTTAAGATGGTCTGGTACTTTAACCACGTTTTCGTACCTAAAACTCATTAAGATAAGCAGCATGATAAGAGAACTGAAAAAAAATACACACTTTTTCATATCTCTGTTTTTATTAAGCTTAGTGGCCAAAACAATGACCAGCTTAAGTTATCTTCGACAAAGATACGTTTGGAAAAAGGCCTTGGCCTACCGCCATTTGTTAAAAATGTACAATTTTAGTTAATAAGTCTTAAAATGGCGATGACCGACCTATCTATTGATTTTCTGTGAATTTATCCACTGGATGTACTGCACTTTATTACGGTTATGTTGCGCCATGGTCTTTGCAAATTTATGATAACCGAAGTCTTCAACATTCGCTACCATATAATAGTACTCGTGTTGTTCAGGGTCGAGTACCGCATCAATCGCCGAAATGTCGGGCATTGTAATAGGGCCTGGAGGCACTCCTGCATACTTATATGTATTATAGGGAGAATCAAGCTCAAGATCTTTATACAGCACTCTTTTGATTACCGTATCGAAATTTCCGGTATGTTTTTTTAGGGCATATATAACCGTAGGGTCGGCCTGTAAGAGCATTCCCGTTTTAAGCCTATTTAAATACAGTCCGGCTACCCTTGGGCGTTCATCGACCTTCGCCGTTTCTTTATGTACGATAGCTGCAAGGGCTACCACATCATTTGGAGTTAAATTGGCCGCGGCCGCTTTTTTTAGGCGCCCATCGTTCCAGAATTTTTTATATTCGGCCAACATGCGATCCCTAAATTTATCGGCAGAAGTGTTCCAGAAAAATTCGTAGCTATTTGGAAGGTACATGGCCAGTTTATTATCTTCATTAAAACCATTGGTCTTTAAAAAATCGATATCCTCGAGCGATTTCAACAGAGCCAAACTATCAGGCTCTATTTGACCGGCTATGCGCCCAGCAAGATCTGCGAGGGTTTCCTGATTATTGAATGCAACTTTTACAGGAAGGTTGTTGGTGCGTAGTGAATTGATGATTTCATTATTGTTCATTCCATTTTGAATGGCATATTTCCCAGCTTTTATATTTGTGCTATACCCTTTTCGTTCTGCGATTTTTTCAAAAGAGTCCATATCTTCAACTAAGGGCTCAAGATATTGCTTCACTGCATCAAACTGGTCATCTGACTTTATGTAAACAAAGGCTTCACTATTCTTGAATTTGGTATTCGGACTAAAAATGGCATCATAGACCGTATAGGCAAAAAATCCGCCTATGACCATGCCTAGCAAAACGACAATGAGAATAATTTTCTTTAAATACATTTTTATTTAATTTTTTGGAACAATAGTTCATTCTTATACTTTCCGTTGGAAAATATCCAATCTTTCTTTACACCGACCAAGGTAAAGCCCAACTTTTTGAAAAGGTGAATACTGGCGTTGTTGTCTTCCATAACATTGGCAAAGATTTGTCGTAGTTCAAGTACCGAAAAGGCATAATGCATAAAAATGGTAATGGCCTCTGCCCCTACTCCTTGGTTTCGTTTTTCTTCATGGAGCACCACAATACCAAGGCCTGCTCTATGGTTCTTGGGGTCAAAGTCAAACAGATCGATAAGACCTATGACCTTATCTTTTTTATCACAAATACACAAACGCAACTGTTTTACATCATAAATATCGCGATGTGCATTTTCAAGATAGAGCGAAAGCACATGTTTTGAATAAGGTGTGACCGTGTTACTGATCTCCCATATCTCCGTGTTGTTCTCCAACTCATATAAGAAAAGCAGGTCTTCGGGCTCTAAAGCTCTAAGATTGATATGTTCTCCTTTTAAACTTACCATGTTATCACACCTTTAAAGACCATCTTTGCCGGCCCCATCAAATTTATAGAACTATAAGAACCGCCGTTATTCTCAAACGAAACCTGTAAATTACCCCCATGGGTTTTGATATTTACGGTTTGTGAATCGGTGACCCCAGTATAATGCATGGCAATGGCCACGGCTGTTACCCCGGTACCACAAGATAAGGTTTCGGCTTCTACACCTCTTTCATAAGTGCGTACGGTAAAGGCATCAATCTTTTCTTTTTTTACAAAATTTATATTACTTCCTGTTTCACCGTAAAGTCCGTACCGCAGCTTTTTTCCTTCTTTATCCACATTAAAGCTATCCACATTATCAACTATTTGCACGTGGTGAGGAGATCCTGTATTTAGAAAAACGGAATTCGGTTTAACTTTAATATCATCGACATCACACATTTGAAGACTCACCAGCTCGCCACTTATGTCGGCATAATGAAGTCCATCTACCGCATTGAAACGAACCTCATTACCTACTAAACCCAAGTTATGGGCAAAGGCCACGATGCACCTACCTCCATTACCGCACATGCTACCTTCTTTTCCATCGGCATTGAAGTAGACCATTTTAAAATCGGACTCAGGGTCTTTTTGCAATAAAATAAGGCCATCGGCACCGATTCCGAACTTGCGACTGCAAAGAAATGCAACCAAGTCAGTATTGGATTTTGGAAATTCTTCCAAACGGTCATCGACCATAATAAAGTCGTTTCCTGTACCTTGATATTTATAAAAGTCTAAAGTCATAATCGAAATTGAGTAACAAAGATAGGACTTTATTTAAGGAATTTTTAGCAGTTAAAAAGTCGTTAAACTATAAAATGGCGGTGCAAATTCAATTAATTTTACGTTGTTAAAATGATAATTAAAAAAACGAACAATGAAGAAAATAGGAAGTTTACTATTGGTGGCCCTATTTGCAGGAGCGATTACTTTAGGAGCCTACAAACTTTTTTTTGAAAGTACTAATTACGCCATCGTTGACAACGACAATAATGGTTCAATGTTTCAAACAAGCTTAAGGCCAACCTCTGCCAAAGGCGCGGGTATCAATGAAGTAGATTTTACCATAGCGGCCGAAAATACCGTTAATGCTGTTGTACACGTAAAAAATGTTACCGTAAGCCGAGACCCTAGTAATCCGTTCGAATACTTTTTTGGATCTGGACAAAATGCTCGACCTCAAGTTGGTACTGGATCAGGAGTTATTATAACTTCAGATGGTTTTATAGTAACCAATAACCATGTAGTAGCAAATGCAAGCCAACTAAAGGTTACCTTGAACAACAACAAAACCTATGATGCCGAATTTATTGGATCCGACCCAAATTCCGATATCGCCCTTCTCAAAATTGTTGCAGAAGACCGACTGCCATTTTTAGCTTTTGGCGATTCTGACAATACAAAAATAGGAGAATGGGTGTTGGCCGTGGGCAACCCTTTTAACCTAACCTCTACAGTTACTGCAGGTATTATCAGCGCCAAAGCGAGAGACCTAGGCAATAATCAATCGTTTTTACAAACCGATGCGGCAGTAAACCCTGGTAACAGTGGTGGTGCCCTCGTTAACACTAACGGGGACTTGGTGGGGATAAATACAGCGATTACCTCGCAAACTGGTTCTTATGTAGGGTATTCTTTCGCGGTACCCAGCAATATTGCAAAAAAGGTCGTAGATGATATTATGGAGTATGGCAACGTGCAAAATGGAATTTTAGGCATTACTTCGGTACAACAAAACACTGCGTACGCAGTGGAAAAAGGAATCAATAATATTGAAGGTGTATATGTAGAGGGCATAGAAGAAGATTCAGGTGCGGAAGAAGCCGAAATTCAGCCAGGTGACATTATCAAAAAAATTGATGATATCAACGTGAGAAAATTTCCAGACCTTACAGGATACTTGGGCACCAAGAGACCGGGTGACAAGGTAAATCTTTTGATCGAACGCAATGAAGAGAGTATGTTGGTTTCCGTAACTCTAAAAGAACGACAAACCCTCGATTTGCCCGTAATGGGCCTCACCGTAAAGAATTTAAACGATAAGGACAAAAAATTATTCAAAACCAAATATGGGGTGAAGATTGTTAATGTACCAGAGAAATATCGTGATTACGGACTTGAAGGCAAGGTTATTTTATCGGTCGATGATCATGAAATAAATTCGATCAAAGATGCCAAAAGTGTTTTTGAAAATATTTCAACATATGGCAAAACGGTCATTACCATGGTCAATGTAAAAGGTGAACGGGAACGTCTCATCTTTCAATAACTAAATAATTAGAAATGCTGATAAAACGCTTCGTAAGTTTACGGAGCGTTTTCATTTTTAAATATACCCAAGAAAGCATCTGAAAATACCTATTTTTGTGACAACATAATACTTTGAAAGCTTTATCATGTCAAAAATTGAAACATACGAAAAAGAGCTGGCTTTTCAAGCAGACCGAAGAAAGGCGACTACCGAATTTATAAAAATCATCAGCGACCTTTGGTACGACAAGTCTATTGAGATTGTACTTTTCAAGAACCAGGTCATTGATAAAAATGTTAGCGATATCATTAATTTACACGAGTACGCCGGTGAATTCGTTCAAAAACCCATTTCTATTTTTGACTCTGTTGAATTGCTTCGGGCTATCAATGCTATAAAGTTACCTCCTTCTAAACTCGATATTGGAAAACTGACCTATGAATATCATTCCGACGACAACAATTTCAACGATGTTAAAGCATTTGTTATTGACAAATTAAAAGATGCCAATGATACTACCGAAATAAAACCCAAAGATGTAGTACTTTATGGTTTTGGTCGTATAGGGCGTTTATTGGCGCGAGAACTTATGGCTAAAACCGGAAAAGGAAATCAACTTAGGCTAAGAGCTATTGTTACGCGGGGTAAAAAAGATGCCGATATTCTTGAAAAACGGGCAAATTTATTACGGATCGATTCGGTACATGGCCCTTTTATGGGTACCGTAGACACCGACCCTGAAAACAATACTCTTTTGATCAATGGCACAACCGTACACATAATTCATGCAGACCAACCGGAAGCTATTGACTATACAAAATACGGAATATCGGATGCGTTGATCATTGACAATACCGGTGCTTTTCGGAATAAAGAAGAGCTAAGTCGACACCTTAAATCGAAAGGAGCGAGTAAAGTGCTGCTTACCGCTCCAGGCAAAGAAGTACCTAATATTGTTCATGGGGTGAACCATAAGCAATTCGATCCAGATAAAACAAATATCTATTCAGCCGCATCGTGCACTACCAATGCCATAACCCCGATCTTAAAAGTAGTAGAAGACACCCTCGAGGTAAAAAAAGGCCATATTGAAACCATCCACGCCTATACCAACGACCAAAATTTAGTGGACAACATGCATGGAAAACATAGGCGAGGCAGAGCCGCAGCGCTTAATATGGTCATTACGGAAACCGGTGCAGGTGAAGCCGTCTCCAAGGCCTTACCTTCCTTAAAAGGAAAACTCACATCGAATGCAATTCGAGTTCCGGTACCTAATGGATCTTTGGCCATCTTAAATCTTGAAGTAAAAAATAAAACCTCGTTGGCCGGCGTTAATACCATGTTAAAAAAATATGCCCTAGAAGGCGACCTGGTAGAACAAATAAAATATTCACTGAGTAAAGAAATGGTTTCATCAGACATCGTAGGTACCTCTGCTCCAGCAATTTACGACAGCAAGGCTACCATTGTATCAGATAATGGAAAAAATCTCGTTCTATATATTTGGTATGACAATGAGTATGGGTATTCTCATCAAGTTATTAGGTTGTCCAAATATATAGCCAAAGTAAGAAGATACACCTATTATTAAGAAGTTGAAATTGTGGTTCATTAAGAGAACCGACAACAAATCGAGTAATTAGAAATCACCTAAGTACCCTTTTTTTTTATTAATTGAGAATATTGAATTACTTTAGTTCTCTCTAAATCATTTGTTAACGCTAAGACTTACATAGATGAAAGTTTTAAGACTATTATGTATTGCGATTTTCCTATTGGCTTTTAACCTACAATATGCCCAAGAAGATGATGGCGCAGAAGATAATGTTTCTTTGGAATCTGGAACGATAGATAGCCAATTCGAGTATATTTTCAAGAAATCAGGCAACTTCAAGGGATTGAACGGTGCCCAGTATGAAGCAGTTCGCACCCTTTCTTTGGATAAATTACGAAAAAACGTAATCGACACACTTACTATCGCTTATAAAAAGGAAGCAGAGCTTAAAGGTACCATAGCGGGTCACGAAACAACCATTTCGGGCTTGAACAAAAAATTAAATGATACCACAAATAGCCTTACAACGGTTACCGAAGAAAAAGATAGTATGTCGTTTTTGGGAATTTTGGTCTCTAAAATTACCTACAACACTATTCTTTGGTCGATTATTGCAGGTTTATTGGGTCTAACCTTATTCTTTATGTTTAAGTTTAGATCGAGTAATGTACTCACCCAAGAAGCCCGATCTAATTTATCTGAACTTGAAACCGAATATGAAGATCATCGGCGAAGGGCGCTTGAACGAGAACAAAAGATCAGTAGGCAATTACAAGACGAAATCAATCGATATAAAAAATCAAAATAACAAAAGCTCCTCACGGAGCTTTTTTTAGCTTTCCATATGACTACCATTATCAAGGCTGA
>JBATIN010000238.1:0-5684 GCA_049667765.1 Flavobacteriaceae bacterium | reverse complement strand
CCATACATTGGCTATGTGGCCTCAGCTATTGCAACGGTTCTGGCCTATGGCAGTATGATGGTCATTTCATACTATCTCGGAAAATCGCATTACCCGGTACCTTATAATTTTAGAAAGATCATATTCTATCTAGCCATTTCAATTTTATTTTCTGCCCTGTCATTTTATGTTTTTGATAGGGATATTTTTATCGGAACCTTTTTACTTTTACTATTCTTAGGCTTGGTCTATAAATTGGAGAACGAGATGCTAAAAAAAATATTTTTACGAAAAAAAGGTTAAAATGTGCAGGATGCTGGATACGCGATGTCATCTTGAGTCCCGTACCCTAAACCAAAAAAAATAATGGACATTATAATCAACAATTAATTGTGGTTTCGCTAACTAAACACAATTGTCACACTGAACTGTCACACTGAGCTTGTCGAAGTGTTTTCCAAGTATTGGCGAAGTACCATATAACCCAAAAAGAATGAACATTAAAATCATAAACAAATCATCACATCCATTGCCGCACTATGAAACCGGTGCTTCGGCGGGCATGGATTTACGCGCCAATATTTCAGCATCGGTAACGTTACAGCCTTTAGAACGGGCCATCATAAAAACGGGACTTTTTATTGAGCTTCCATTAGGTGTCGAGGCGCAAGTGAGACCAAGAAGCGGCCTAGCGGCAAAAAAGGGAATTACCGTGTTAAATGCTCCTGGAACCGTTGATGCCGATTATAGAGGGGAAATCGGAGTGATTCTCATAAACATGTCCAATCAAGCCTTCGTAGTCGAAAATGGTGAACGTATTGCACAATTGGTCATTGCCAAACATGAACGTGCCGAATGGGTCGAAGTTGAAAAATTATCTGAAACAGTTAGGGGTGAAGGGGGTTTTGGAAGTACAGGGGTGAAATAAAGGTCTTTCTACAAGGAGTAGACAAAATAAAATTATAAACCCCCCTACAAGGGGGCAGGGGGGTCTTCTCCCATTAGAATAGCAGGGTTAAAATATGAATAGAATAAGCGTTAGTATCGTTTTTTTTGCTTGGCTTTCATTAGTCTCATTAAATACTTATGCCCAAGAAGATCCACCAGAAATCAATCTAGAACCTAGTGCCGAGGTCTTTCTCGAAGACTATTCCGATGAATTTGAAGAACAGTTTTTCGAAGCTTTAAAACAGAAAGGTATCGAGAACTACGATAAGGCCATCAACTTACTGCTAGCCTGTAAGCAATTGGATGCCGACAATAGTGTGGTAGACCACGAATTGGCAAAAGCCTATTATGAAGATCGGCAGTATGTTGCTGCGCAAGATTATGCGGTAGAGGCCTTGAGCGCCGAGCCGGCCAACCTTTGGTACCTCAATACTTTGGTAACCGTTTTAGAAAATCAGGAGAGCACTATTGAAGGTGTTGCCTCAAAAATTCCAATGGCCAATACAAAGCTTAACGAGAATTTGGCTTTAATATATTTTAAAAAGGGAGAATATGAAGCGGCTTTGGCCTTGTTAAAAAGCATCCAAAGTTCATCCTTTACCAAAGAACTCTCCTCAAAAATCAACGATTCCATAAGTAATAAGGAGGCCCAGAGTGATGAAGTCAGCTTTTCGGAAACCAATGAGGGCCTTTCAGATGATTTTGAAAGCTACAAAGTTCAATTAGAAGACTTTATACGAACCAATAATATTGCCAGTTTGGGGCAATTGGCTTCCGAGGCCTTGGAAAGCTACCCTTCCCAGCCCTTCTTTTATTATGCGAAAGGCTTTGCTTTTCACAAAGAAGGAAAGCCAAAAGAAGCCATTGAGTTGCTTGAAACCGCTTTGGATTATTTGGTAGACGACCTTCCGTTGGCCAATAAGATTTATAAAGAATTGAGTGATGCTTATACAGCGGTTAATAATACTTCTAAGGCAAATATGTATCTTCGTAAGATCAAACCCGGATTTTAGCTATGATCAAAGCATCTCGATTTGCACTGCGCATTTTGGTTCTCAGTGTTTTTCTACTTGTGGTTTCGAGTTGTAAATCGAAGAAAATCGTTTCAGACGGTACGCTTGATGCCGAGATGTCGGCTAAAAACATCATTAAGGCGCATTACCAAAATCAATTGAACTTTAAAACCCTAAGCGGTAAAGTAAAGATCGAATATACCAATGGCGACGATTCGCAATCGGTAAGCGTAAGTCTTAGAATGAAGAAAGACGAAGTAATTTGGATGAGTGCTCCCTTAGGAATCGTAAAGGCCTACATTACCACGGACAGGGTATCATTTTACAACAAGCTTGAAAATAATTATTTCGATGGTGATTTTACGTATCTGAGTCAGTTGTTGGGTACCGAACTTGATTTTAAAAAAGTACAGAACCTGCTTTTAGGCGAGGCCTTGTTCGATTTACGTAAGTCAAGATATTCAGTGACGACTTTTGGCGAAAACTATCTTTTAAAGCCCAAAGAACCTTTTGAACTCTTCAAAATACTTTTTGAAATAGAACCAAAGAACTACAAAATTGCCTCTCAACAATTATCACAGGCGGCTAAGCAACGGGTACTGGATATCAATTATAAGAATTATCAAAAGATCAACAAATGGGTTTTGCCCAACGAGATTTTGATTTTTGCCACTGAGGGTACCACTAAAAATACGATAGACTTGGAATATCGAAATATGCAATTCGACGAGCCAGTTAGTTTTCCTTATAAAATACCAAAAGGGTTTGAAGAAATAGTATTGTCCAAAAATGATTTCTAAACGAACGTTTATTAGGGTTATAGGCTTTTTTGTGGCCTTTCTTGCCGTACACGGAGTATTTGGCCAGACCAATGAACAAATGGCTTTAGAAGCCAAGCGTGAAAAACTGCAATCTGAAATTCGTGACATCAACCGGTTGCTTTTTGCTGAAGAAAAAGAAAAAGGTAACGTTTTGGACCAAATGGAAGCCCTTGACCAAAAAATCAACGTACGGCAGCAACTCATTCGGGTTACCAATCAACAATCGAATCTTTTAAACCGGCAGATCAATGCCAACATCCGCAATATTTCAAAATTGAGGGAAGATTTGGAGACCCTTAAAAAGGAATATGGTGAAATGATCCAAAAATCATATCAAAACAAGTCAAAGCAAAGTAGACTGATGTTTTTACTATCATCGGAGAACTTCTACCAAGCCTTTAAAAGGCTGCAATACATGAAACAGTATACCGAGTTTCGAAAGAAGCAAGGCGAGCAGATTATAGTCAAGACCGATGATTTGGCCCGTTTGAACAAAGATCTGAACGAAGAGCGAAAGGTAAAAGAGGTTTTAATAGCCCAGAACAAAAAAGCACAAGGTGAGTTAATAGCCGAGATAAAGAGCCAAAAAGACCTACTTTCTACCATCCGTGAAAATGAAAGCAAATATGCGGCCGCGATACAAAAGAAAGAGCGCGAAGCCAAAGAAATTGATAAACAACTAGAAAAACTCATTCGCGAAGCTATTGCCGCCGCCAATAAAAAGGCCGACATAACAACAAGCGATACGTCTCGATTTTTTTTAACGCCAGAGGCGACCATAGTGGCCAATAATTTTGCAGCAAACAAGGGCAAGCTGATCTGGCCGGTTGAAAAAGGAATTAAAAGTCAAGGGTTCGGGGTCTACAGAGATGCAGTATACCCGGGGATCAAGCATGAAAGTAATGGGGTGATCATTGCGACCGATGAAGGTGCAAAGGCCCGGGCTATTTTCAAAGGGGAAGTCATTGCCATAATTTCGGTGCCGGGAGGAAATAAGGCAGTACAGTTAAAACATGGAAATTACATCAGCACCTATTATAATTTATCTAACCTGTATGTAAAAAAGGGAGATATCTTAGAGGCGAAAACAATACTTGGCGATATTTATACCAACCGAACAAATGGCCAAACACGTTTAAAATTCTATCTTCATAAAGATACCGATAAACTCAACCCCGAAGAATGGGTGTATCAATTATAGCTTATGAATCAGAAGTTGCAGCTACAAGGAACATTTACCTTGCACAATGGGGTTAAAATTCCCTATTTAGGACTTGGAACGTATCAGGCCGACAATGATCAAGAAGTAGTCGATGCGGTAAAATATGCCTTAAAAATAGGGTATCGACATATCGATACCGCCGCTGTTTACGGTAACGAAGAAGGAGTCGGAAGAGGAATCAAAGAAAGCGGCGTTGCACGTGACGCGGTTTTTGTAGTGAGTAAAGTCTGGAATAACGACCAAGGTTATGAAAGCACATTGAAAGCATTTGAAGCGAGTTTAGAGCGGCTGAACCTTGAGTATCTTGATCTTTACTTGATCCATTGGCCGGTTGTCGGAAAATATAAGGACACCTGGCGGGCACTTGAAAAATTGTATATGGATAAACGTATTCGTGCCATTGGGGTAAGCAATTTTTTGAAACATCATCTAGAAGATTTGCTTAAAACGGCTAAAATCGTACCTATGATCAACCAAATGGAGTTTCACCCCTATGTAGTGCAACAAGCACTTATTGATTATTGTGCGGAAAAGGGTATACAATATGAAGCTTGGTCGCCCTTTATGCAGGGCAAACTTTTTAAATTGGATATTTGTAACGAAATGGCCTTAAAATATGGGAAGTCGCCCGCACAGATCATATTGCGCTATAACCTACAAAAAGGTATCGTGACGATACCAAAATCTACTAAGCCGGAAAGGATCCTCGCCAATTCCGATATTTTTGATTTTGAATTATCAGATGAAGAGGTGAAGTATTTCGATAGATTAGATCGTGGGGAGCGCATCGGTCCGCACCCGGATCATTTTGATTTTTAAGGACCGTTATTTTGTAAACAATGCCTTTAACTCTGTCGCCTCGTTTGGTTTCATTTTACCTGCCAATACCAAGCTCAGTTGTTTTCTACGTAAGGCCCCCTCGAATCGTTCTATTTCAATAGCGGTTTCGGGCACCAGTGCGGGAACTTCGGTAGGTTTTCCGGTTTCATCGACGGCAACGAAGGTATAAATTGCCTCATTGGCCTTGGTACGTTTTCCGTTATAGCGATCTTCCATCCAAACATCGATATATACTTCCATAGAGGTGTTAAAAGCCCTTGAGACTGCAGCTTCAACAGTTACTACACTACCTAAGGGTACGGCTTGGTTAAAAGCAACATGGTTCACCGAAGCGGTTACGGTAATACGGCGGCTATGGCGGCGTGCGGCGATACTTGCGGCCCTATCCATACGTGCCAACAGTTCACCTCCAAAAAGGTTGTTCAATGGGTTGGTTTCACTTGGCAGCACCATATCGGTCATTACCGTTCGCGATTCTTTCGGGTTTTTAGCCTCCATAGTTTAAATTTTGGGCAAAGATACGGGGTAATTCGTTGTTGTAGAATTGAATTTTAGTCCAGGATAAACATCTTAAAGAATAGGGCTCCCCTGTCGGGGATTAGAGGGCCTTTATTTTTTGGAGAGCAGCCAAGCATCTATAGACTGCGTGCTTTTAATTTTATGCAGTTCTTGAAGGGCTGTTTTAGCATCGGCAAACCTGCTATAGGTAACCATATGAAGACCGCTATCGTTCACCCCTAAATATTCGGCCTCAAAACCACGTCGCTTTAATTCACGTATTTTTTTGTCCGCATTGTTTTTAAAGCGAAATGCCCCGGCCACAATAGGGGGCATAGTATTGGCTTTTTTTTTGGTAATGAC
>JBATIN010000237.1:0-11403 GCA_049667765.1 Flavobacteriaceae bacterium | reverse complement strand
TTGGCCATTATACCTAATGGTGCCATGGCGAACGGCAACATCGTCAATTATACTGCCGAAGGAAAAATGAGAGTTGACACGGTTGTAGGTGTTGATTATGGCTCTGATCTAAAAAAGACAAAAGAGGTCTTGTTAGCCATGTTAAAGGCCAACCCAAAAGTTTTAGAAAATCCAGCTCCTTCGGTTAATGTTATGGAATTGGCCGATAGCTCCGTGAATCTGGCGGTACGGCCATTTAGTAAACCAGAAGACTATTGGGATGTTTATTTTGCAACAATCGAAGGTACAAAAGAAGCATTGGATAAGGCAGGAATTGAAATTCCTTATCCGCACGAAGTACAAATCAACAAGTAATCATATTTGGAGTAATTAAAAGGACTGCTTTTTGGCGGTCTTTTTTTTTGCTAAAAAATGATCTGTATTTAAATACCCGTATAATTGCTAGGGGTAATTTGTTTCAGCTCGGCTTTAATAGTTTCCGATACATCTAGTGTATCGATAAAATTAGAAATAGAATGCTGGTTTATTTTTTCGTTTGTTCGAGTGAGTCCCTTTAAGGCCTCATACGGATTAGGGTAACCTTCTCTGCGCAAGATGGTCTGAATGGCCTCTGCAACCACCGCCCAATTGTTTTCAAGATCTTGTTCAAATTTCACTTTGTTGAGTAAAAGTTTGCTCAAGCCCTTTAAGGTAGACTGAAAAGCCAGTATAGTATGGGCGAAAGGTACACCTACATTTCTCAAAACGGTGCTATCGGTTAAATCACGTTGTAATCTTGATACCGGTAATTTTGCAGATAGATGTTCAAATATCGCGTTCGCGATGCCTAGGTTGCCTTCGGAGTTCTCGAAGTCGATTGGGTTCACCTTATGCGGCATGGCGGAGGAACCTACTTCACCTTCTTTAATGCGCTGCTTAAAATAGTCCATGGAAACATAGGTCCAGAAATCGCGATCTAAATCTAAAACAATGTTGTTGATGCGTTTCAAAGTATCGAATAAAGCGGCCATGTGATCGTAATGCTCTATTTGTGTGGTGGGAAAAGAATGGTATAGTCCCAATTGTTGCACAAAATTCTGTCCGAATCCCTTCCAGTCTATTTGTGGATAGGCTACTTGGTGAGCATTGTAATTTCCAGTAGCACCACCGAATTTAGCGGCACTTGGTATGTCATTCAAAAGATTAAATTGTTCTTTTAAACGCTGGACAAAAACGTCTACTTCTTTGCCCAAACGAGTGGGGGAAGCGGGTTGCCCATGAGTGCGTGCCAGCATCGGTATATTGCTCCATTCGGCTGCCAATTCTATTAATTTTTCAAGCAATTCAAGATATTGGGGCACATAAACTTCGTTCATGGCTTCCTTTATCGAAAGTGGTACCGCCGTGTTATTGATATCTTGTGAGGTCAAGCCAAAATGGATGAATTCTTTGAATTGAACTATCCCCATCTTATCAAAAGCCGCCTTTATGAAATACTCTACAGCCTTAACATCGTGGTTGGTCGTTTTTTCAATTTCCTTGATCTGCTGTGCATCCTTGGCATCAAAATTCAAATAGATGTCGCGTAAGGTGCCAAATTTCGCAGGATCGAACTTCTTTAATTGGGGCAAGGGTATTTCGCAGAGTGCGATAAAATACTCTATTTCTACCCTAACACGATATTTAATAAGTGCTTCCTCCGAAAAAAAGATAGCAAGACTTGAGGTTTTATTTCGATACCTCCCATCGATAGGGGAAATGGCGTTTAAAGGATTCAAGGACATTTGAGATACGGATTGATTCATTAGAAGCCGTAAAGATACTTATTCGGTAGAGAGTTTAAAAGCATCTCTGAAAGTTATAAGGGAGCGGAAGTTCAAGTTCAAGCACAAGTTCAAGCACAAGTTCAGGTCTAGTTTTTTGCCTTAATAGTTTTATAAAAGTAAGATCTTAGGTTTACTAACCAACTAACTAAGCCCTAACTCCTAATCCCTAATTTATTTATTTTCGCCAAAGTCAATCTTGCCCTTGCTTTATAAGCAGCGCTGCCTTGGGCATAATTTTGTTCGAGCACCAATTTTAACTCGGGCAATATCCATTTATACTTTCTGCCCAATAGTAGTAGCGAGGTCATAGAATAAGCTTTTGCCGCAACTTTATGGTCACCAATAAGCCAATCAAAACAGGCAGCCGTTATGCGTTCAAGATGGGTTTCGGTCAGTACTTGCATTACATCGGGTTCTTTTTTTACAAAATATGCTTTCATGAGAAGTTCACAGATCTTGGCCAGAGGCCTTACTGAGGAATCCAAGCGGATCTTGTTCAAATGGGCCGTAAACTCGTCTATATAGGGGAAAAGGTATGGCAGTTCTTTTTTGGCGGTAAACTCTATGATCCAACACGCTCTGCTGGCAATTTCATCCTTATCCGTAAATGCAATGGTAATAAGGTGTTCAATTAGATTGGGATCTTCTGAAACTTTCATAGCCATCTGCATACGTTTTTGCCGTGTGTGGTCTACATATTTCAATGCGGTATCTAATTCGGTTAAATTCAAAAATTGTACTTTAGTGATGCCTCAAATTATCTACTATGAAAATAGTGAAAAAAATTGCAACGGCCTTAATGGTCGCCTTTGTGCTTATGCAGTTTTATCGACCCGAAAAGAACATTGCACAAGGCAACCATATGGCCATTTTTGTCACTGAAACAAATCCTTCCGAAGCGGTTAAATCAACTTTGGCACAATCATGTTTTGATTGCCATAGTAATAATACGGTATATCCATGGTATGAAAATATTGCCCCAGTTTCATATTGGCTGGCCGATCATATAGCTAAGGGAAAATCGGAGTTGAACTTTTCAGATTGGGATGGATACGACACCGAAAAAAAAGTCCATAAGCTTCAAGAAATCAAAGAAATGGTCGAGGAGGAGAAAATGCCATTAAAACCCTATACTTTAATTCATAAATTGGCAAGGCTTAGCCCAGAAGAACGTAGTGCAATTATTTCATGGACCGAACGAACTAGCGCATTGTATCAATTAGATCGTCGACCAGAATAGGTACGCCTGATACGGCTGTTTTAGCGATAATGCTAAGGTTTTGAAAACTATTTGTTGAAATGCTCGGTCTCGGGTCTATAAAATAAATAGGGGTGCCATAAGGGACAAAATCGATCAAACCTGCAGCTGGGTACACCTGCATTGAGGTGCCAATTATCAGTAAAAAATCTGCGCTTTGAGTTAATTGAATGGCACGATCCAACATAGGTACTTGTTCGCCGAACCAAACAATATGTGGGCGAAGTTGTTCTCCAGTAAGGCTAAGATCTCCCAGATTCAAATCGGTTCGCCAATCTATAATCAGATTTTCGTTTTTAGTACAACGAACTTTTAGCAGTTCGCCATGTAAATGCACTACGTTTTTACTACCTGCCCTTTCATGAAGATCATCGATATTTTGGGTAATTATGGTAACATCGAAAAAAGCTTCAAGGGCTACCAGGGATTCATGGGCTTTGTTCGGTGCAACGGATAAAAGTTGTTTTCTACGCTGATTGTAGAAATCCAAGACCAAAGCAGGATTACTTTGAAAACCCTGTGGAGAGGCCACTTGCATGATATCATGGCCTTCCCAAAGTCCTTCTGCATCACGAAATGTTTTTATGCCACTTTCGGCACTGATACCGGCACCTGTAAGCACTATAATTTTTTTCTTCACATTATAAAAATAGACTTTTTATTATATTAGATCTATGGTAGATCGTAAACTATTGACCTATTTAGAAGGTTTTATCACCCCCGAAAGAAAAGAACGTTTTTCAAAGGTATTGGAGGAGCGAACCAAGTTCATTACCGTTGCTATCGAAGATGTTTTTCAGATGCACAACACGAGTGCCGTGATCAGAACCTGTGATGTTTTCGGTATTCAAGAAGCGCATGTTATTGAGCAGCGGTTCGGGAAACGAATGGATAAGCACATTGCCATGGGCGCTCAACAATGGGTCGATATACAGCGCTATCAGAACACCATGGACTGTATTCAAATGCTTAGAAAAAAGGGGTATAAAATTATTGCCACCTCCCCAAGTAATGAGGCCATTACCATGCACGATTTTGTAATTGATCAAAAAATGGCCCTATTTTTTGGTACTGAAAAAGAAGGACTCAGTGAAACCGTATTACGGGAAGCCGACGAGACCTTAAAAATACCAATGTTCGGGTTTAGCGAAAGTCTTAATATTTCGGTGTCGGCAGCTATTCTTTTACAGTACATCGTGACGCAATTGAGAAAAACAGATCTTGCATGGCACCTTACAGATGATGAAAAACTTCAAAAGCGTCTTGACTGGACCATGAAGTCGGTACGAAGTGTAGAAGATATTTTGGCCAGATTTCATAGCATTAACTAGTTTTTTCATTACATTTAAATACAACTAACAAATTGATATACAAATGACTATACTGCTTTATATCTTGTTGGCCGTTGTTGTTTTAGCAATAATTGCCCCTAAAACCTATGATGTTTCAAGATCCATTGAAATCAATAGGCCAAAGAACGAGGTCTTTGAATACTTGAAGTATTTAAAAAATATGGATGAATGGTCGCCTTGGGCCAAAAAAGACCCCGATATGCAAAAGAGATTCACGGGTACCGACGGGCAACCTGGGGCAGTAAGTTACTGGAACGGAAACAAAGCGGTGGGAGAAGGAGAACAAGAAATTAAAAAGATAGTCGATGGGGAGCGTATTGATTCTGAATTACGTTTTTTAAAACCATGGAAATCTACTTCGGATTGTTATACCAAAGTAGAAAATGCCGGTAATGGTACCAAAGTAACCTGGGGCTTTTCGGGCAAGAACAAATTCCCGATGAGTATTATGTCCATTTTCGTAAGTATGGATAAAATGATAGGAAAGGATTTTGAGCAAGGTTTGTCCACTTTGAAGCAAGTATTGGAAAAGTAAGCATATTGTTATGGTAGGATGGTTTGAAATTCCAGTAGCTGATATGAACCGGGCAAAGTTGTTTTACGAGTCCGTTTTTAAAATTGAAATTAGTCTACATGATTTTGGTGGTTTGAAAATGGGTTGGTTTCCCGGAGGCATAACAAACAAAGGGGCTTCCGGTACTTTAGTGCAACATAAAATGTATCGTCCTAGCGCTACGGATGGGGTGCTCATTTATTTCTCATGTGCAGATGTCTCGAATGAATTGAATAGGGTAGTGGCTGCCAAAGGCCAGATAATGCAGCCCAAAACAGAAATTGGTGGCAATCATGGGTTCATGGCGCTGATTCATGATACCGAAGGCAATAGAATTGCACTGCATTCGCAAGTATAAATAAGTTTACTCTAACCAATTGAAAGTGGTGATGGAGAAACCCACACTACAATCGTCTTGGCAATTTTTTTGAAAATAAGAGCAAAGACTGATGAGGCCATCGTTCATAGCTTCAAAATAAACATAGTTGTCATCGGCGTTAACGGTCAATATTTCTTTCTCGCAGGCGGAATAAACCTCGTCTAATTTCATGGCTTTTGCGCCTTCTTCATGGGTATTTAATGCCCGTATATCTTCCGCCCAGCTATTCGTAATTTCTTTAACCGCCGTGGTATCGTTAAAAATATAGGCTTCATATTCCCGTGACACTACCGCTTCGTTTAGAACTGTAATCTTAGTGGTGTTTCCAAAGCCTGTAAAAGAACTAAACCCTTGCGAATAATTATAGCTGTCACCTTGTTTTTTCTTCTCGTTCTTAAAAAGGGCAAAACTTTTATCAAATTCAGAATCATGGCCGCATCTCGACTACAGCCAATGAGAGCAATGAAAAATGAAGAGAAGAAAACAATTAGAAATTTCATTTTTGACATTTTACTCGATAATCGAGATTTAAATGCTCCTTGGCCTGCCTCGAAGTTTTAAAGTCGGGTGTTTTCGAATGCCCCGTGGGCTTGCCTTGAGGTGGTTTACTTCGAAGATGTTATATAGATGAAAAGGTTGCTTCAAAGAAGGAAATAGTGCCAGGTTATTTGGCTAATTCTAAAAGGGCAATATCAAAATCATTTTCTAGGTTGACACTACCGTTTTTCACTTCTACCGTGGTATTTGAATAGGAGTCATGTAGTAGGGTGCCATCTCCAAAAAAGCCTTTGACCCAAAGCGATTTTTTACCTTTGGGCAAATCAAGTCCGATGACTACCTTATCCTTAAAATCACCATCGGATAACATTCTGCTGAAAACATAAGGTTTTTTGGCCAATTGTTGGTGTATGCCAGCCCCAACGGCCGGATGTATTTGTCTAAATTTCCCTAGTTTTTGCCAATGGGCCAATATCTTTTGGGTTTTGGGCTTTTTTTCTATATCATCCCAATTCATAAAAGAGCGTAACGTAGCATCGCCAATGGTGTTTTTGATTACCAAACTTCTCGCCGATTCATCACCGTAATAGATCTGAGAGGCGCCAGGGGTGAGCAACAGAATATTAGCAGCCCGGATTGAATCTTTTCGGGCAATATCATAAGGTTCCATATCGTCGTGCGAGGTCAAATAATTCAATACGCTTTTGCCTTTTAGCTTGGTACGTAATTGATCATTGTACTTTTTGAAAATAGTCTCATAACCGTTTAGTGCATCGCTTTTCAATTCAAAGTTGATCAGGCTCTTGAATCCATGATCAAAATAATCTACTTTTTTATCCCCAAAATCGTATTCTCTGCCTTCAGAGATGCCATACCCATATACTTCGCCTACCATATAAAATTCATTTTCGTCCAAGACTTCGTTCGGGTGTTTTTTCTTCCAGGTTTCAAAGGCGTACGAAGCTTCTTTATATAGCTCTGACCATGCTTTCTCATCGGCATGTTTTACCGTATCGACTCGAAATCCGTCAATGCCAAAATCATTGATATAATCGGTCAACCATTTAATAATGTAAAATCTAGGAGCCCTAGGGTATCCAGTACGTTCAAAAAATAGTTGAAGCTCGTCCAATTCAATACTCAAACGGCCTTCTTCCTTCCATTTTGCCAAAAGTGGATCGGGCAGTTCTACCGCTTCGTCAGATTCGGTCAAGATATCGGGAAGGTTCACTAGGGTACAACTGGTATTATTGGCATAATCGGTAAAATCGCATCGCGGTGATGTGCGTACCCATTCGGTTGGCCATACAGCGTCTAATTCAGTTTCTGGGCCGGTGTGGTTCAGCACTACGTCCAACAAAATGCGAATACCATGGGTATGAGCTGTTTTTACAAGGGTTTCCAAATCCTTTTTGGTGCCGAAATTAGGATCTAGGGCGGTCCAATCTTTGGTCCAATATCCATGATAGCCATAGGTATCTTCAGATTCTTTGTCGACCCCGTGAATTTGTTCCACCACCGGGGTGAGCCAAATCGCGTTAACCCCAAGATCCGAAAAATAACCTGCTTCAATTTTTTGGGTGATTCCTTCGATATCGCCTCCCATAAAGCCACGTAAAACTCCCGTACTGTCGGTTCGTCCAAAATTTATGTCGTTTTCCGGGTTACCGTTATTGAAACGGTCGGTAAGTAAAAAGTAGACATTAGCGCCTTCCCAATAAAAAGGATCGTTATTTTTAGGAGTTTCGGCCTCAACTACCTGTTTTTCAGGGGTTACTTTCACGGGTTCTTTTTTTACTTCCTTACAGGCATTGAAACATATGAGAACAGTAACAGCAACAAGCAGTTTTTTCATCTTTGGCTATTTTGGCTAAAGCTATAAAATGCAGATGGAAATATAAAATTTTATTTTTTACGGTTCAATACTTTGAACTCTTCATAGCAGCTACTAATAGCGTCAAGAATCTGTAGGTCGTTGGCGGTAGTAATGAACGACTTTGAATAGTTGCAATTGTTTAAAATGTCTTCTAAATCGACTTTTTCTAATTGCAGTAGCTCTACCAAAGTTTCACGATCGAATTTTGATGCCAAAAGATTTCGGATCTGATCATCTTCCTTCATTTTTTGAAGCTTTCGCATTTGGTTCGGCTGCTTCCCGAACAAATTGCGCAACAGATCTGCCGGATTTAGTATGGCACCAAGAACTCTAGTTACGGCACTTGGGTTTTTGTTACCTGCTTCATACCCAACGTTTAGCCCTGAAATACTGTATTGGTATGCATTGTTGACCACCATGTTTTTTACATCGATTTCTAGATAGCCGGTTAATTGATAGGGTCTAACAATCACTTCTTCAAGGGCATAAGCCAGTTCGGTAAGGCCAATTTTAGTGTCGTTGAATTTGAACATATCATTAGTGACCCTTATTTTTTGGGGCTTGAACCCAAGAAAGGTGAGATAAAGGGTGTCGTTGACCGCTGCGGTAATGGCAAATTCTCCTTTTTGATTGGTGATGGTACCGATTACTTGATTCAGGTTCAACACGTGAACACTCTCCATCGGTTCATCGGTTTGGGCGTTAATTATGGTGGCACTTATTTTTCTATCGGCTGATTCATTTTCTTCTTGGGCATAACCAAGAACACCTAATAAGCTTAAAAACGTAATTAAATATGCTTTCATTGAATTGAATTCGAATTTTAAGATGCTAAAAAAGCCAAAAAAAATGCGCCGAAGCGCATTTTTAATATACAATTAACTAAAAGAAATCACTTTTTCTTTTGCTTCTTCTTTTGCCTGAATGACTGGCAGTTCCTTTCGAAGGGTTGCGGTCACGACGCTTTCCACGGCCTTTATCTTTGCCACCACGGCCTTTGTCCTTAAACCTACTTCCGCGGTTAGCCCCGCCCCCGCCAGAGCCTCCGGGACTCTTGGAAACTTCAACGTTGACGAAACGACCGTCTACTTTAAAATCGGTGAATGTAGACAGCACCTGTTCTGTATCGGAAGCTTCGGTATTGAAAAATGAAAAACTTTCTTTTACATCCACCTTATAAATTGCATCTCGGCCTAGGTCTAAAGTGTCTTTTAAAAAGTCTTTTAACGACATCCAATCATATCCATCCTTCTCACCTACATTAATAAAATAGCGAACAGAGCCATCGGAATATTGTTCTTCATCCCTTGATCTTTCTGAACCTCGTTCCGATTTGCCAGAATCTGAAGTGTTCAGATCTTGTGCCTTGTTATAATAATTATAGAAACGCGTAAATTCTACCGAAACGATTTTTTTAATCAGTTCCTCACGATCGATGCCTTTTAGTACATCGTTGATCGCGGGAAGGTAGTTGTCTACGTCCTCGTTGATTTTTGTATCCTTGATTTTGTTGGCTAAATGGTAAAGCTGAATTTCACAGATTTCCATTCCTGTAGGAATCTTTTTAGCAATGAACTGCTGCTTGATCTTCCCTTCTATAGATTTGATCTTTCGAAGTTCGCTACGGGTAACGATTACCATTGAAATTCCCGATTTTCCAGCACGGCCTGTACGACCACTACGGTGGGTATAGGTTTCTATTTCATCGGGTAATTGGTAGTTGATTACATGGGTAATATCGTCTACATCGATTCCACGTGCCGCTACATCGGTTGCGACCAACATCTGAATCTGTTTTTTACGAAAAGCGTTCATGACCATGTCACGCTGGTTTTGACTTAGGTCGCCATGTAAAGCACCTGCATTATAGCCGTCTTCAATAAGTTTTTCAGCTACTTTTTGCGTATCTCTTTTAGTTCGGCAGAATATGACCGAAAAAATATCTGGATTGGTATCTGCCAATCTTTTAAGGGCTGGGTAACGATCACGTCCTCCTACTACATAATACTCATGTTGCACGGTATCTACTCCCGAATTCTTGGTACCTACCGTAATTTCTTGGGGCGAATTCATGAATTTTTTCGCAATAACGGCTACCTCTTTAGGCATAGTGGCAGAAAAAAGCCACGTCGACTTTTCTTTTGGGGTATTTGAAAGAATGTCCTTTATGTCTTCAAAAAAGCCCATATTGAGCATTTCGTCAGCCTCATCTAAAATACAGTAATCGATTTTTGAGATATCGACCAAGTTTCGACCAATCATATCCTTCATTCTGCCAGGGGTAGCTACAATGATCTGGGCACCACGTTTTATTTGTCGTGCCTGCTCGGTAATACTTGCGCCTCCATAAATCGCCACTACATTGATGTTTCTTTCATACTTGCTGTACAACTGAAGTTCGTTGGTGATCTGCAAGCAAAGTTCTCGGGTAGGGGAGAGTATCAACCCTTGGGTGGTTTTACTGTTGCTGTCTATTTTTTGGATCAATGGAAAACCAAAGGCTGCGGTTTTTCCGGTTCCTGTCTGTGCCAAGGCGACCAAATCGGTTTCGCCCTGTAATAAAATGGGGATTGCTTTTTCCTGTACTTCCGAAGGGGTTTCAAAACCTAAATCGGTCACAGCATCTAATAAGGACTTTTGCAGTCCTAATGCTTCAAACTTTGTCATTTGTGTTATACTTAATCGCTAATAGGTGTGTTGCATAGAGCGATTATCGATATAACCCTTGGGACTCAGCGCAACACCTGCCATACCGGCGGCGTTAATAAAGCGGCAAAGATACTGCTAATTATTGACATATTAGTACTTTGTGCTTGGGAGTTAAGGAGCAAGCGTATAGCCATATGCGGACATAAAAATTCCAATAATACCGAAGATGATCATTAAGGTAATGAACGCTTTTTGAAGTTTAGGGTTATCATAAATAATGATGCATACCGCCCCAAGAACGATGCTTATCTGAAAAAACAACATACCCAAATCGAACTTTTTTGTCGCATTATCGTACTCGTCGGCAAGAAGTTCCCATTCTTTTACGCCTACAATCTTGCCCAATTCTCCATCAAGATCTTGAACCCACTCCACTTTAGGTATGTTAGCCGAACCGATGAGGATTTCGGTTTTTTCGGAGTCATATTTTTTTATATTTTCTTTGGTCTCTGATATTTTGGCGTCAACGATCGAGCGCTTATCTTCAGCGACCAAACCAGTACTTAGCAATGTTTGCAGGTAATCCAACTCGCTCTCCATTAAACTTCCCTTAATACTTTTTGATTGGTACCAGCTCGAATAATTGACCACTTTGTTATGGGCGATCATCATTTCTTCTTCCAGCTCACCATTGACCATTTGCGCAATGGCCATTAGTGCGGCAAAAAATGCAATAAGTACTCCGCCAATGGCTTCGGCGCGTTCCGATGCCACTGAAACCTCGACCATATTCGAATTTGGAGCTTTCATATTCGGTCTTTCTTGGGTCATTTTATTTTGTTTAAGTACGAAATGAGTTCTAGTATGGCTTTTCCTCTATGGCCTATTTTATTTTTTACCCGTAACGGAAGTTCTGCGAAAGTTAAGTCATAACCATCGGGCTTAAAAATGGGGTCGTACCCAAAGCCCATTTTGCCTTTTTTTTCTGTGGTGATTACTCCGGTAACGCTTCCTTGAAGTTGCACATTATGCC
>JBATIN010000236.1:0-2901 GCA_049667765.1 Flavobacteriaceae bacterium | reverse complement strand
TATCCATATAGCCTTCAAAAGGCGTAGTTCCCAGGGCCGCAACATGGTTTCCTTTTAATAAATTATTGATAAAACCGAATCCCTCACCGTATAAAGGGGGTATAAAATAGAGCATGATTCCTATGGCAAGTCCGCCAACGAGTAATCTATATTTAGGACTTTTTAAGGGTTCGAACAATTTTAAGATTCCGAAGTACATCTTGGTAAAATAAATGGAGGCGAATGCCGTACCTACGCCCAAAAGCACATAGAAAAAGGTATCCTTGATCTCGAAGCTGTCCGTCAAAGAAAAATTAAATAACACTTCATTGCCCAGAAAGAAATAGGAAGTCAGTACCCCTGCAATAGAGGCTAGTAGAAGCGGCAACATCGATAGCATGGTAAAGTCGATACTAAATACTTCAACAGCGAAAATAATCGCCGCAATGGGCGATTGAAAAATAGAAGCCAAGGCACCTGCGGAGGCACATGCGATCAATAATGATCGGGTCTTCGCATTAATATGAAAGAAGCGGCTTAAATTAGAGCTTATTGCCGAACCTGAGGCTACTGCAGGCCCTAGTAACCCTACCGAACCCCCAAAGCCGACAGTTAAGGGTGCTGTTATTAAAGGCGTGTAGATTTTTTTCATGTCGATTACCCCTTTTTTCTTTGACAAGGAAAACAAAATGGACGAGATCGCATGTTCCAATTTTTCTTTGTGTACATATTTTACATAGAGATACACAAGGGTAAGTCCAATAATAGGAAGTATAAAGTAGAGATGATAACTTGAAAATACGATGCCACTTTCTAACGAAGATTCAATAAAATAGGTAAGGTTTTTTAGGGTAACTGCCGCCAAACCCGATAGTAAGCCCACGACCACGCTCATAATCTGGGTAAAGGTCTTGTTGGAGATATGTTTATATCGCCATTTGATGAACTTTGTGAAAAGTCTTTGTTGTCGGGTCGGCATTTAGCGCATTTGCTTTATTAAAAGTATTAAAAAATCCCGCGTAAAAGCGGGATTCTGATTTGCTATGATTGAATGTCCAATCGTAAGCTTAACTCTTTCAATTGCGCCTCATCAATAGGCGCAGGTGCATCGATCATCACATCGCGGCCGCTATTGTTTTTCGGGAATGCGATAAAGTCGCGAATGGTTTCTTGTCCACCTAAAATCGCTACCAACCTGTCCAAGCCGAAAGCAATACCGCCATGTGGTGGTGCTCCATATTGAAAGGCATCCATTAAAAAGCCAAATTGCGCTTTTGCCTGTTCAGGGGTAAAACCTAAATGTCTGAACATGGTGCTCTGCACTTCTTTATCGTGAATACGGATCGATCCTCCACCGATCTCGTTGCCGTTTAGTACAAGATCATAGGCATTGGCGCGTACGGCCGCAGGATCCGTTTCTAAAAGGCTCAACTGTCCTGGTTTTGGCGAGGTGAATGGGTGATGCATGGCATGATAGTGGCCGGTTTCTTCGTCCAATTCCAACAAGGGGAAATCGACGACCCAAAGCGGTGCAAATTCGTTAGGATTTCTTAACCCTAATCGACTGGCCATTTCCATACGTAGGGCACTCAATTGTGATCGTGTTTTATTTGCATCGCCCGAAAGTACGCAGATGAGGTCTCCTGCCTTTGCCCCGGTTATATTTGCCCATTGTTTTAGGTCATTTTCATCATAAAATTTATCTACCGACGATTTAAAGGTGCCGTCATCGTTACAGCGAACATAGACCATACCCATTGCACCGACTTGTGGCCGCCGTACCCAATCGACCAGTGCGTCGATTTCTTTTCTGGTATACGAATTTGCCCCTGGTACCGCAATACCCACTACCAGTTCTGCGGAATTGAAAACATTGAAATCTTTATGTTGTGCAACTTCGTTAAGATCGCCGAATTCCATTCCAAAACGAATATCGGGCTTGTCGTTGCCATATTTTTTCATGGCATCGTCGAAGGTCATTCTAGGAAATTTGTTGATATCAATACCTTTTATTTCCTTAAGTAGATGCTTGGTCAGGCCTTCGAAAGCATTCAAGATATCCTCTTGTTCCACGAAGGCCATCTCGCAATCTATTTGGGTGAACTCCGGCTGTCGGTCTGCCCTTAGGTCTTCGTCCCTAAAACACTTTACGATCTGAAAATACTTATCGAGACCACCCACCATGAGTAATTGTTTAAATGTTTGTGGCGATTGTGGCAAGGCGTAAAATTGGCCTTCATTCATTCTGCTCGGTACTACGAAATCACGGGCTCCCTCGGGAGTGGATTTAATGAGATATGGTGTTTCAACTTCAATAAAACCTTGGTCGGAAAGATATTTTCTGACCTCCATAGCAACTTTGCTGCGAAAGATAAGGTTGTTCTTTACCGGATTTCTGCGGATGTCTAAATACCGATATTTCATGCGTAGGTCTTCTCCTCCATCAGTATCGTTCTCAATGGTAAAAGGAGGTGTTTTCGATACGTTGAGTACTACTAGTTTTTCGACCAATACTTCAATATTTCCAGTGGGCATATTGGCATTTTTTGAAGCCCTTTCAATGACAGAGCCTTGAACCTGGATCACAAACTCTCGGCCTAGATTTCGGGCTTGTTCCAATAATGTTGAAGAAGTTCGATCCTCGTCAAAAACCAATTGCGTAATGCCATAACGGTCACGAAGGTCTACCCAGGCCACAAAACCTTTGTCGCGAGTACGGTGTACCCAACCTGATAAGGTTACTTTTTTATCTATATGTGATTCGCGCAATTCGCCGCATGTATGGCTTCTATACATAATCTAGTTACTTTAAAAAGCAAATGTAAGAAGATATGCTGGTATCGACCAGAAAATAAAAGTGCTGTTTATTACACTTTATATTAAAGTGCGGTCGATACTGGGCGATGATATTAAGTTTTAGAT
>JBATIN010000235.1:0-5736 GCA_049667765.1 Flavobacteriaceae bacterium | reverse complement strand
CTGTTTATGTAAAAACAATTATTTTTTAGTCTATAATGACTCAAAGGTCAAGTGAAAAAACAAGGTCGGGGTATCATATGCCTCTTCTACCGTATGAATTCCCATAGCCACGTTCATGGTAGTTTCTGTAAGTTGTTTCAGAATAACAATGTTGCTGATTTCTTTGTAACCCAAATATTCTCCTAAAAGAAGACGTCGTTTTCCAGTAAAATTAACAGTTACGGGCCCTATTTGCGGATAAAGGGTGTCGACCGTGAAATCCTCCTCACTAAGCTCCCACGTGGCATCGTTTGCCGGGGTGTAAATCGCTTGGGCCAAGGGTACATTCGCAAGATCGGCAGAAACACCTGTAATCTCGGCGCCATGAAAAATACTTGCATATAAAATCCCCATTAGGCTTTGCCCATCTACATTATCTACCTTATAGGTTCCATCATACACAAAAGTGAAGGTATCTTCATATGATGCCCCTAAACCAACGGCCGCCAATAAATTATCGAACGATGCGATCATTAGGCCAAGGTCGTTTTCAATGATACCAGCACCGTCATTACCGGCGGTGTATGCAGCTTTTAGTTTCCAAGATTTTCCTTCCGGTCTGCCTTGACCACCTGTTAATAGAATTTCAAACGAGGGGAGTATGGTGACCTCTTTCGTTTCGGTAAATGAGCCATTGGCACCGCTTGCCGTCATTGAAACGCTATACGTACCGGGACTCGTGTAGGCATAAACTGGGTCTTCTTCAGAACTGGTTGCACCATCGCCAAAATCCCAAGAAATGGAACTGGCATTTTCAACGGTACCATTAAAGGTGACCTGTGTGTCTTCAATTAAAAATTGAAAATCAGCTAATGCGGTCAATGGCGCATCATCTTCACTGCAATTGACCATGATAATTGAAAGTAGCAAAAGACTGAATAGTTTTAGATTTTTCATAAGGTCTATATTTTGTATAGTCAATTAGTTTTTATCCCACCAAACCGGTGTGTCGATTTTATTAAGGCCTTGTCGTGTAATGGCTTCTTCTACGTTGACGCTATTTGAGCCCAATTCAAAAGAAGAATACATGAAACGCGTAGGCATTACCCCATTGGTTACACCAGCATGCAATTCAGGTGCTGTTCTTACCGGAATTTCCGGGTAGCCCGTACGCCGAATATGCGACCATGATTCAAAATAGTTGGGGGTTAAAGCCAACCATAATTGAACTCCTACCTGCTCCATATCGTTACTGCCTGCCAAGCTGGCGGTGGGCGAGGCCATAAAAGTTGCGATATCAGCAGCATCGACTTCCCATTGCATCAATGAGGCTTCAATTCCGTTACGGTAAAGAGTGTTCGCTGTGGCAGGGTCATTGTCATAGGCCAAAGCTGCTTCAGCTCTTAAAAGCCAAGTTTCTGCGGCAGTTATCATATAAAGCTTGCTTTCTGAGGATGACAGGGCAAGACCCATATCTGACTTGTTCGCAAAATCGGAATTTCCAAAAGCCTGATCGGTCAGACCGTTCACCATGCCAGAATAATTCCCATTGCCATCTTGGCTTACGAATACTGCCAACCTTGGATCTAAAGTACCTTCTAACTGATCGATTAAAAAAGTAGACATTTTTATAGATGGAAAACCTGTTCTTCTGGTGAACCAAGCATTGCCGGTTCCTTCAGTTTCGATAATGGTGGCGTCATGTTCGGGCGTTTCCATTAACGGGTCTGCCAAACATTGTGCGACCGTAGCTTGTGAAAGACTAGGATCAGCATAACGCAAGCGCATTGCCAGTCGTAGTCGTACGCTATTGGCGAATCGTACCCATTTGGTCATATCGTTATTAAAAATGGGGTCTGAATTAGGGTAACCCATTGCAGGGTCAGCGGTTTTCAATACAGAAATACTGTTAGTCAACCTAGCGATCATATCCTTATAAATAGATTCTTGAGTATCATATTTAGGCTTCAATATATCTTGCGACTTGCCCTTGCCACCTTCAGAATACGGTATATCACCATAACCATCAGTAATTTTGGCGTAGCCTAAAACAGCAATGACTTGGGCCATGGCGTTACGTATGTTGTTCTTTGTACCTTCGGTAGTCGTAATTTCTAAAACTTCCTCAATATGTCGAATGGTTCCACTGTAGCCATCGTTTAAGATACTATTGTAATCCCCATCATGGCCATCACCATTTTGATCTGGGGCCCTCCATGTGCTACCTGCGACGTAATAATGGGCATACATTCCTGCAAAATGCGAAGAACCGTTATCTGTTGTACCCTGAAACAAGCTTCTAACGGCTTTTGTAAACAAGGCTGAATCATCTATGGAGGTTACCGCGTTGGGGTTTTCATAAAGGTCATCTAAATGCTTTTCACAGGATAGTAAGATCGATCCAACAAATGCGACAACTATTGTTCTATGCACTATTTTTTGTATGGTTTTCATAGTCATCATAATTAAAAGTTGAGTTTTAAATTTACTCCGTAACTTCTGGTCGACGGTAGAGAGGTGTGTTCAAAAGCAGTACTGGCAGGACCGCTGCTATAGGTCGCTTCCGGGTCAATATCGCCAGCGGCATTATACAAAAAGCACAAATTTCTACCTACGGCAGATAAGCTTGCCGATTGTATAAATGTGCCTCTCAACATGGTATTTGGAAAATCAAAAGTCAATGCCACCTCTCTAAGTTTTACATTGGTAGCATCGAGAATAAGGTCTGTTGCGACTTGATTTGAAAATATATCAGTAAACTGCTTTAGCATAGCATTTGCCGGGGTGTCATTCTCAAAACCTGTAAATTCATTGATACCCTCTTCAATAATACCAGTTTCTCTGCCAACTAGGCTTCGCTGATCTGTACCGAAAAACATTCGATACCCTCTACCATACGAATAATATTCGCCACCCACTTGTGCACTGATCAAGGTACTCAAGGTTAGATTCTTATACCTAATTTTATTCGTGAAGCCGCCGTACCAATCAGGATTTATACTCCCAAGGGCAATTCGCTCCCCACGTTTGGCGTAGCCATCATCTCCAATAATTTTTCTTCCGAAATTATCACGTAGAAAATCATTACCATATATGGTACCGAAATCTTGACCGGGCCTTGCCTCTACAGTGGCGGTCCATAGATTGCCTAATTGAATACTTTCGAGCCCTTCGTTGAGCGAAACTACTATAGAATTACTTTTAGTAAAGTTAAAGCCAAGGTCCCAAGTAAACTTTTCAGAATCAAAAGGTATCAGATTCAATTGAGCTTCGATACCCTCGTTTTCAATTTCCCCGGCGTTGACCACTTTACTCGAATAGCCCGTAGTACCTGAAATAGGAACAGCCATGATTTGATCGGTGGTATTGGTCTTGTAATACGTAACATCAAGTAAGATGCGATTTTTTAATAAGGCAAGATCAGTACCTATTTCCCAAGAAATTGAAGTTTCCGGTTTTAAATTAAAAGAAGGCAAACTTCCGGAAATAGAGGCCACCGTATAGGGCAAAGTCACTGTTTGGTCAACATTATACACCGCTTGAGTACGATAAGGGCTAGTGTCATTACCTACTTGTGCGTAAGAAGCTCTAAGTTTTCCGCTATTTAGAATGTCTGAGTTCATGCCCAACATCTTGGTAAACAACAAGCTCAGATTTTCTGAATGGTACCAGTACGAATTATTGGCTTTCGGTAAGGCCGAAGAATTATCATTTCGTAGGGTAGCGTCAAAATAGAGGAATCCTTTGTAACTAAAGTTTCCTAACCCGTAGAAAGAGTAAATCCCTTTTTTACTTGTATACTCGTTACTAAATGAATTCTTGTAGTTGCTTATCTGGTAAAATCCATCAACCTTGGCATCATTGCCGGAAACATTTAAAGAGGTGTCAAATTCGTTTCTATAGTTGGCCCCTAAGCTCAATGCCACAGTAAAATCGGAAATATTGGTAGAGTAGGTGCCAAGAATATCTGAATTCCAGATACTGTTTTTGCTCGTGTTTCGCGTATAATTTCCTAACCCGTTGGCGACTGAATTAGCTCCTCTTGCCCCAAAGCTCGTATAATCAAAAATTAGATAATCAATACCTGATTTTGCAGTTATGTTGAATTTTTTGGCGACCTCCCAGTTTGTAGAAATAAATCCTTGAAAGCGATCTTTCTCATCAACATTGCCCAAATTATCCAGGGCCCAGTATGGGTTGTTAAAGGTATTGTCCAAATTCCATTTTATTTCTTGCCCGCTAGTGTTTACGGTGTTATTTGCAACATCGGATAATCGTATATCCCTTGGCATTAGTGACAGTTGCAATGCGGTATTTCCATTGCCTTCGGCCAATTGTGGCCTATTTTTTACCTTAGAAGTTATATAGGTCATTTTACCATCGACACTTAGCTTATTGGTCAGTTTTGAGCTGCCCCTAATCGAAAAGGTTTGTTTTGACAAGCTGTTGTTACTAACAATACCTTGAGCGTCTTCATCGGTAATTGCCAAGCGAAAGGATCCTTTTTCATTGCTTCCTTCAAAAGCCAAAGTGTTCGACATAATATAGCCGGTCTGGTAAAACTCCTTATACGGATTTTTTTTGCTGTTTAGCGAGTAAACATCAGGCTGGCCCAACCAGTTGGTATAGGATTGCCCTTCCATTTTAGGACCCCAGCTCCATGAGAACGGATAGTCTAACACAGGTCTACCATCAGCATTGATCGGAGCAAAATCGCCAAAGGCACCAGAACCGTATTCATTTTGAAAATCAGGGCTCAGGGCAATATCACTCAGTAAAAAAGAGGAAAACCACGAAATTCCGACCCCGGGCTTTTTAGTTCCCGATTTTGTAGTGACCAAAATAACGCCATTCATGCCCAAAGAGCCATACGCTGCTGCCGCCCCGGCACCTTTAAGTACACTAATAGATGCTACGTCATCAGGGTTGATATCCGATAAGGCATCTCCCCGGTCAACGCCTCCACTGCCGCCGGCACCCCCAGCTCCATTATCTATAGGTATACCATCGATAACCACCAATGGCCTGTTATTGCCATTAATAGTTGTGATACCTCTAAGTAGCACACGACTTGAGCCATCGACCCCTGTATTTGATTGGGTAATCTGTAAGCCTGATACTTTACCGGATAAGGAGTTCATCACGTTGTTTTCACGTGCCACGTTAACTTGTTCGGAAGATACCTGTGAAATGGAATACCCAAGCGACTCTTTATCTCTTTGGATGTTGAGTGCCGTGACCACTATCTCGTCCATGACCTGCGCATTCGTTTCAAGCAATACAGTAATGTCGCGCTGACCATTAACCTGTACTGCTTGTGTTGTAAAACCTATATATGAAAATTCGATAATATCTGAATCTTCTAAACCTTCTAAAACAAATTTGCCGTCAAAATCGGTCGTGGTACCCTCTGTGGTGCCTTTGACGACAATACTTACCCCCAAAAGGGGTTGGTTCGTATCTTTTTCCAGTACAAGCCCTGAAACCGATGTTTGCGAAAAAGCCGAAATGGAGTAGCCCATTACGACTATGAATAACAGTAGTTTTCTCATATAGTTGGTAGTTTGAAAATAATTGAGTTAAGCGTATTGTTGAGTTGTTGTCCTATTCTTTTAAAGCAAGTATATATTCTGCCACGGCCATCTTTGCTTCTTCACCTAGATAATCTTGCGGGGGCATTTCTGGATAATCTTCACGCAAATTTTTCGGTTTGGTGATGTAATCGACAATTCCCTGAGGATTACCATTATGTATCGC
>JBATIN010000234.1:0-5887 GCA_049667765.1 Flavobacteriaceae bacterium | reverse complement strand
ACATAACTCTAAAATAACTTGGGAGCATCTCTTGCAGCAAAATTCGGCCTGGTCGGGCGAGCTTTGGGGAGGTAAGGATTGGGCCGATCGCCCGCCAAAAGAAGGTGGCATCGATGACTGGAAGTTTGAAAAGCCCATAGAACCGGGCACCGTAATGGAGTATAACGACGTGCGCGTAAACGTTTTGGCCTATGCGCTTACCCACCTGTGGCGCAAACCCATGCCGATGGTCTTAAAAGAGCAGGTTATGGACAAAATCGGAGCCTCGACGACATGGCGTTGGTACGGCTATGACCATGCCTGGACAGAAGTAGACGGAATTCAAATGAAATCGGTTACCGGTGGCGGGCATTCAGGCGCGGGACTCTTTATCAATACCGAAGACATGGCAAGATTTGGCCTACTTTTTCTTAATAATGGCAAATGGAAAAATGAACAACTGATCAGCGAATCTTGGATCAAAAAGGCCATAGAACCTTCAAAACCTAACGTAAATTATGGGTATATGTGGTGGCTGAACAAAAAAGGCGATCGCCATTGGGAAGGACTTTCCGAGAATATTTACTACGCAGCAGGTTTTGGCGGAAACTTTATTGTCATTGACAAGGAGAACGACCTGGTCGTAGTTACCCGTTGGCTAGAACCTGATAAAATTGGGGAGTTTATGACTTTGATAAATAAGGCTTTAAACTAAAGTCCATTTAAAATAGTCGCAGCCTGTTCCAAGGTTTCTTTCTTTTTGGCAAAACAAAACCGAATTACCTTATCATCCCTAAAATCTACATTAAAAGAGGAAATAGGAATACAGGCCAGTTTGTGATTTATAATGAGCCTTTTTGCCAGTACCTCGTCGGGTTCGTTGGTGATGTCGGTATAATCGACCAATTGAAAATAGGTGCCTTGCGAAGGCTTGAACTTGAATCTTGAATTTTCGAGTCGCGATAGAAAAAAGTCCCGCTTTTCTTGGTAAAAAGCATTCAATCCCAAATAGGTTTCTTCATCTTTAAGATAAGCTGCCAATGCCCGCTGCACGGGATGGTCAACGCAAAAAACAGCGAATTGGTGCACTTTTCGAAACTCGTGCATCAGTTGAGAAGGTGCGGCGCAGTAGCCCATTTTCCATCCGGTTACGTGAAAGGTTTTTCCAAAGGAGGCACAGACAAAACTCCGGGATGCCAGATCCGTAAAACGTGAAGCGCTTTGGTGCTCTGCACCATCAAAAACAATATGCTCGTAGACTTCATCGCTTACCAAAATGATATTGGTGGGGCGAAGAATTTCTTGTAATTGCAGCATGTCTTCCTTGGAAAAAATGAGTCCGCTGGGGTTGTGTGGCGTATTGATGATGACCATACGGGTCTTAGGCGTGATTTTAGTCTTGAATTCTTCCCAATTGACTTTGTAATCCTTTGGTCTTAGTTGAAGTGGAACAACAATTCCACCGTTCACCTCGATTGCCGGTTCGTAGCAGTCGTAGGCAGGCTTCAACACGAGTACTTCATCACCTGGGTGTACAAAAGCCGTAATGGCCGTAAAAATCGCCTGAGTGGCGCCGACGGTAACCGTAATCTCCTTTTCAGGGTCGTAGCTTTTGCCGTGTAACTTTTCTATTTTTTCGGAGATAACTTCGCGAAGACCATAATACCCTTGCATGGCGGCATATTGGTTATGGCCTTCATACATGGCCTGGCTAACAAGGTCCATCAGCTTTCTGTCGGCCTCAAAATTCGGGAAACCTTGTGAGAGGTCGATAGCATTGTGTTTTCGGGCCAGATTGCCGACCGTGGTAAAAATGGTCGTCTTTACCTTAGGGAGTTTAGACAGTAAAGGGTTCTTGAATGCGGACATATTAAAATACCTAGTGTGATAAAAGTACTAAAACATCAGCCTATTTATACCACTCGGCTTTCTAAATGGGAAATAACTTCGGCAAGGCATTTTTCAAGTTCTTTTTTTACTTCGCCTTCCCAAAACCGGAATACTTTATATCCTAAGCGCTCTAGTTCGGCATTTACTTCACCATCTCGTTGTATATTACGCTCTATTTTGGCGATCCAGAAGTCGCGATTGGTCTTCACCTTGGGTTTACGGGTGGCCCAATCGTAACCGTGCCAATATTCCCCATCGATAAATATGACGGTTTTATGTTTGTTAAGTGCGATGTCGGGTTTTCCGATCAGTTTTTTATAATCGATGCGATAGCGGTACCCAGAAGCGTATAACGCCTTGCGAAAAGCAAGCTCGGGCTTGGTATTCTTGCCCCGGATCTTGCCCATGATTTTAGAACGCTCCGGTGTAGTATAAAAACCCGATTCCTCATTAAAACGTGGCACTTTTATTCGCGCTTTGGTGTATTTTAAGGGCATGTACAAATGTATCAAAACAATGAAACAAAGAAAAAAAAGAAGCCTTTTAACTAATCTTGCTACATTGCTAAAGGACTAGTTTGGTGCAAAAGAATCCTTTAATTTTAGAGGATGTTAACTCGAAATGGAGCATAAAAACCAACAACAATTATTATATATCAAAAGGATCAACAAGGTGGTCGAGTATATTGATGGTCATTTAGATGCCGAGCTTTCGCTTGTAAAACTCTCTGAAATTGCCTGTTTCTCAGCATTTCATTTCCATAGGGTTTTCACTGCCTTGCTTGAGGAGACCCCTAATCAACATATAACCCGAAAGCGCATCGAAAAAATCGCTGGCCGATTGTTTTATATGGGTAATGATGAATCATTGACCGACTTGGCCTTGAGCACCGGTTTTAAAAGCATACATTCTTTTTCAAGGGCCTTTCGTAGTTACTATGGGATGAGTGCCACGGAGTTTCGTAAAAGGGGACAAGACGGGTTTAGCAAGATTGGTCAAAAGCAAAGCAAGAACGGGACAGCCAAAGTGAAGTTCGAAAAATACTTTTACACCATGGATAATCTTAAAAACTGGTTACAAATGAAGACAACGGTAGAAGTTAAACAAATGCCCGAATTACAAATGGTACATGTGCGCCATCAAGGCGCTTATTCGGGCATTGGAAATGCATTTGAAAAAATCGTGAAATGGGCAGCTCCACGAGGCTTGTTGAAGTTTCCAAAAACAAAAATGGTGGGGGTTTATTATGACAGTCCCCAAGTTACCGACGAGTCAAAAATGCAATCTAGTGCCGGTATTACCATTGAGAACGATATCGAAGTTTCGGGCGAAGTAGACAAAATGACGATACCAAAGGGAAAATTTGCCGTAGGGCGATTCGAAATTAAAATGGACGAGTTCGAAAAAGCTTGGAACAGTATGCGCTTGTGGATCCCCGAGAACACTTTTGAGCTTCGCGAAGGCCAATATCATGAAATCTATTACAACGATGCTATTTCGCATCCAAAGAAATTGTGGATAGTGGATATCTGTATTCCGGTGCAGTAATTAAAAATCCCCAAACTTCATTTTATTGAGGTTTGGGGATTTGAAATTTTGTCTCACTGAGCGCCGTCGAAGGAGGAACTTATCCTTTTAAAGAAGCACTCAAGTACTCCCGGTTCATACGAGCTATATTTTCAAGGGAAATACCTTTTGGGCATTCTACTTCACAGGCACCAGTGTTGGTACAGTTGCCAAAACCTTCAAGATCCATTTGGCGTACCATATTCTGTACGCGTTCAACCGCTTCAACCCTACCTTGGGGAAGCAATGCGAACTGCGATACTTTGGCAGAGGTAAATAGCATGGCACTGGCGTTTTTACAAGCAGCAACACAAGCCCCGCAGCCAATACAGGTAGCGGCGTCCATGGCCTTGTCGGCATCGTGTTTGTTGATAGGAATGGCATTGGCATCAACCGTATTACCAGAGGTATTTACCGAAATATACCCCCCAGCTTGTTGAATACGATCAAAGGAACTGCGGTCTACGATCAAATCTTTGATAACCGGAAATGCAACGGCACGAAAAGGTTCGATAACAATCGTATCACCGTCTTTAAATTTACGCATGTGTAATTGACATGTGGTGACTAAACGATCGGGACCATGAGGTTCTCCGTTTATTTGCAGTGAACATGTACCGCAAATACCTTCACGGCAATCGTGGTCGAATTCAACAGGTTCTTCGCCTTTGTTTACGAGTCCTTCATTAAGTACATCGAGCATCTCCAAAAAAGACATATCGCCTTCGATACCCTTAATGGGATAATCGACCATTTGGCCTTTTGACCCGGCCTCTTTTTGACGCCCTATTTTTAGGGTCAGATTCATAATCTTAGTATTATTTGTTGGTTGATTGTTGACAGTTGATAGGCGGAATTTCTAACAACCATAAACCATCAACGATGAACTACTTATAACTTCTAGTTTTCAATTCAATATTTTCATAGACCAAATCTTCTTTATGTAGTACGGCATCTTTGGGCTCTCCTTTAAATTCCCATGCCGCTACATATTTGAAGTTTTTATCATCTCTCAAGGCTTCACCTTCAGGGGTTTGATATTCTTCCCGGAAATGCCCACCGCATGATTCATTACGTTGTAAGGCATCTTTTGCGAACAATTCGCCTAGTTCTAAGAAATCGGCCACTCTACCGGCTTTTTCCAATTCTTGGTTCATGCCGTCTGCTTTTCCGGGTATTTTTACGTTGGCCCAAAAATCTTTTCGCAAGGTGGAAATTTCATCGATGGCTTCCTGCAACTCTTTTGCGTTTCTGGCCATTCCGCATTTATTCCACATGATCTTGCCCAACTTTTTGTGGTAGTAATCCACAGAATGCTCACCACTGCCCGACATTAGTTTGTCCAAACGTTCCTTAACTGCACTTTCAGCATCATCAAATTCTTTGGACTCAGTTGAAATAGTACCCGTTCTAATATCTTTGGACAAATAATCGCCTATGGTATAGGGCAGCACAAAATATCCGTCGGCCAAGCCTTGCATTAAGGCCGAAGCCCCTAAACGGTTCGCACCATGGTCACTAAAATTAGCTTCCCCAGCACAATAGCAGCCTTCTATCGTAGTCTGTAGGTTATAATCTACCCATAACCCGCCCATGGTATAATGTACCGCTGGGTAGATCATCATTGGGGTTTCATACGGATTTTCGTCTACGATCTTTTCGTACATCTGAAATAGGTTACCGTATTTCTCTTCTATTACGGCCTTACCTAGTTTCGTAACCTCTTTATCGTCTGCATTGTGGAGTCCATGGGTCAATGCCTGTTCTTTTCCATATCGCTGAATGGCGGCGGCAAAATCGAGATATACCGCTTCCCCTGTTTTGTTCACTCCAAAACCTGCGTCACAACGCTCTTTCGCGGCACGGGATGCTACATCTCGCGGCACCAAGTTACCGAATGCCGGGTATCTTCTTTCCAAATAGTAATCGCGATCTTCTTCTTTTAATTGTGTCGGCTTCATTTTACCTTCACGAATGGCTTGGGCATCTTCCAATCTTTTGGGCACCCAAATACGGCCATCGTTTCGCAATGATTCTGACATTAAGGTCAATTTCGACTGATGATCGCCCGACACCGGTATACAGGTCGGGTGAATTTGGGTAAAACAAGGGTTGGCAAAAAATGCTCCCCGTCTATGCGCGCGCCATGCGGCCATGACATTACTGCCCATTGCGTTTGTTGAAAGAAAGAAAACGTTACCATAACCTCCGGTAGCCAAAACTACGGCATGGGCCGAATGACGTTCAATTTCTCCAGTAACCAGGTCACGCGCTATAATTCCGCGAGCTTTACCATTCACCAAGACCAAGTCCATCATTTCATGGCGGTTGAACGATTGTATTTTACCTCGATTAATTTGGCGGTTCATAGCTGAATAAGCCCCTAAAAGTAATTGTTGACCGGTCTGCCCTTTGGCATAGAAGGTACGTGAGACCAATACTCCTCCGAAAG
>JBATIN010000233.1:0-5937 GCA_049667765.1 Flavobacteriaceae bacterium | reverse complement strand
CGGCATACACTGTATTCTCATCGTAAACTGCAAAACCAATTCGGCCTACCCCTTCACCTGTGGGGAAGCCGCTTTCGGGAGTCGATATTTTCGTCCAGCTAGTGCCGGCGTCTGTACTTTTATAAATGCCCGAAGAATTGCCATTACCTGTAAAATTCCATGCCTTTCTATCTTTTTCCCATGCTGCGGCATACATAATATTAAAATTTTCTGGCGCATGGGCAATATCGATTATTCCCGTAACATCATTTATGTAAAGTGTTTTTTGCCAAGTTTTGCCACCATCAGTGGTTTTAAAGATGCCACGTTCCTCATTAGGTGAATACAAATGACCTGTTACGCCTACCACGACTTCGTCAGGTTTATTGGGGTTTATGATAATTCGCCCAAAATGATGCCCATCGTTCAGGCCCATATCTTGCCAAGTTTCCCCCTTATCCGTAGATTTTAGCATTCCGATACCCGCATAGGAAGAACGCGAAGAGATATTTTCACCTGTACCGACCCAAAGGGTGCCGTTTTTCCAATCTACCGCTATGTCTCCGATATTTTGGGTCGCTGCATTGTCCATAACTGGCACAAAAGAAGTGCCGTTATTGCGGGTATACCACAAGCCGCCAGCAGCATAGCCCACATAGAATTCGGTAGGGTCTTGCGGATTCACTTCAAGATCGGCTACCCGGCCACTCATTACCGAAGGGCCTATATTTTTCAATGGAAAGTTCTTCACCAACGAATTCTTGGCCAATTGATTTTTTTGCGCTAGTGCTTGTGACACCATTTTTTCAGAGGAAGCTGGAATCTGGGAAAAACCGGCACTAAAAATGGCAAGTATAAAAAGGAAGTAAAGATTCTTCATTTGAAACAAAATTTAGGTTTGTTGGTGGAAGGTATGAATTCTGTATAAGTAGGGCAAGAATAAAGCACAAACCTAAAATAGCCAGGGATTTACAAATCTGTAAATAGTATTATAAATAATTGGATGCTAACTTAAAATTTTGTTAATTTATTAACATATAAACAACTAAACACTTAAAAAATGGAAGAGTACTTACCGTTAATCATTCAACTTGCTTCTGGTGCCCTTGGCGGAAACGTAGCCGGAAAATTATTAAAAAATCTATCATTAGGAACCGTTGGAAACTCTATTTCGGGTATTTTGGGCGGTGGCCTTGGGGGTTACCTTTTGGGCATGCTTGGAATAGGTGGGGGAGCAGCAACGGGCACGGATATGTCTGCCGTTACAGACGCAGTTTCTGGCGGGGGCATGGATATAGGCAGCATTCTTAGCAGTGTAGCAGGAGGCGGTGTAGGAGGAGGCGTACTTATGGCCATTATCGGTGCCATAAAAAATGCCATGGGAAAATAAATCAACCAACCTTTACTTTTAGTTAGGGGCCATATGGCCCCTTTTTTTTATCTTCTCAAAAAAATAGACGAAGATGTTTAGAATTCTACTAGCCCTTGCACTTTTTGTAGTCTTGACCGCATGCCCCCGAAACCAAATCTATGAGGTGGGGCAGATCAGAACCGAGAAAGGAGAAATTTTGGTGTGGCTGCATGACGAAACCCCTAATCATAAAAATAGTTTTATTCAGTTGGCAAAGGATGGGTATTGGGATTCCCTGACCTTCAACCGCGTAATTCCAGATTTTGTGGCACAAGGGGGTTGCCCCGATACGCCCGAAGGGTTCAACGACCCCGATTATCTTCTGGAACCTGAATTTGACAAAAAACTTACCCATGAATATGGCGCTTTTGGTGCCGGACGTGACGGCAATGCTCAAAAACTATCGGCCCGCTGTCAGTTCTATATCGTGCAGAACAAAGATGGTGAACATCGTTTGGACGGGGACTACACCGTTTTTGGTAAAGTTATAAAAGGGATGGATGTTGTCGATGCCATAGTGAATGTACCTCGCGATTCTATCGATCAGCCTTTGACACCAATTGCTTTAGATGTAAATATTATTTCAATGACCGTTGAAGACTTGAAGGTTTTAGGGCTTTCTAATTGATTATTTTAGTTGTTTAATTTGATATTTGGTCTGAAGCTTTAACTTATTTTGAGCTGAAATCACTTTTTCTACCAATTGCAGCGATGGCTTTTGTTCTAAGTCTTTTGTAGCTTCCATGGCACTAAGGTACCAATCTTGCCAAGCCATTAGAATCTTTTTTTCATCAGCTGGTTTACTGCCATTTTCGATGCTTTTCTTACTGAGGTCGAATTCGTTTTTCAGGCGTTTTTGAGCTGTTTTTGAAAGATTTTCCAACACATCTAATACTGTATCAGAATCGGCATTTGCTAATGTCAAGGCACTAACCAATGCCCCAGTTCCAACATTCTTAAGGGTCTCTTTAGATACTTTATCGATCCGATCTTGGTCGGTATGGTAAAACTGGTCGGTAAAATGCCAAAGCAACAAGCCTGGAATATCGGCATCTAAAAAGGGCATATGATCACTACCGCCCTCAAACGGATTGACATTTACTTTCCAATCGGCGAATTCCCCTTGTTTTTTGAAAATCTGGTGAATATAATCGTTAAAATAGTGCGGTTTCATGTCTTCCAAGGTCAAGACCTCTCCGCCCCATTCGGTGTGTTTGTCCTCACCTCTTGCCCAGACTGCACTTGGGTCCGGCATTTTTTCAATTAGGAAGGAACCACCTGTAATTTCAGTGTTTTCACCGACCATATCGAGACTGATGCCCCATTTTATATGTTTGGCCCGTGCTTCGTTTTCTTGAATATACCGATGGGTAGAAATTATTTCGTCTCCCCAGAGATAGGTGATGGTGCGATCTATGTCAATGTTCCCCGCTTGCAATAATTTAGCGGTCAATACGGCCATTTCTAACTGTGCACCGACCCCTGAAGCATTGTCGTTGGCGCCCGGTTCTTGAATATGGGCACTAAAGACTAATCGCTCTTCCGGAAATTTAGCACCTTTAACATCTGCGACTACGGTCAATTCTTCCGAAGCGTATATTTTGGTATGAATGTTTACGTTCAGCTCAACTTTTCCTTTTTGTAGGGCAGTTTTCAGTTTTTCTTTGGCATCATAGGAGAGTGCAATGCCCCAAGCCTTACTCTTTTCTTGATAAGGTAAACGGCGAAACTGAATAGCGGTCGAATTCTTTTCGGGTTGCAAGTAAGCTGGATTGTCGTAGGTAATGATACCCAGCGCTTTTTGTTTTAGAATAGCTTCTTCATAAATCGGCTCTGCGGACCCTTCAAAAAAGACAATTTTGTCGGTAACGCTTGAACTATTTAACTCCTTAGGATTCTTGATATATCGTACTTCAGCGGATATTCCATTTTCAGGGGTTGAGACCGAGTTCAAATACACCATATTTCGATTTGTGGATTGTTGTAACAGCGGTATATTTTCTCCTAGAATTGAAACCGATGCACTGACCGGTTCCCAAGTCGGGTTTTTCATTTCGCGCTTTTCGATCCTATATGTGAGTCTATCGGTTTCGGAGGCATTTTCTTCCAAAGTATAACCGGCCTCTTCTAAGCTTTCGGCAATGCGAAATACCGTTTTGTTGAATCCTGAATTGCCTGCCACGCGCCAATAATCCTCAACTAAATCTACGGTTTCATAAGCTAAATCACCCGTCAATAATGGTCGGACCAATTTAAAATACTCTTCGGTATTTTTGGTCTGGGAATAGCCGAAGGCAACATATAGAAGAGCAATAGCTATTAAGAAAGGCTTATTTATCATATTACGATAAGATTGGTCATAAGGCATAAAATATCCATCCGGGGGCTACTGCCAACTGCACTGCTAACTGACAACTAGTCCTATTCCTCCCATTTCCAATCATTGCCGATTATCAGCTTTTCCTTGAGGTCGTTTTTGATCATGAACTCTTTTGTGGTCTCACTGTCCATTTTGGTGGCTGGAAGTTTTTCAGCATTCGCCAAGCCGTAAAGCATCATCGTCCCAAAACGAGAAGTATTGGTAATATGTTCTTTGTTCACGAGATTAAAATCATCGCAATCGGAATGGTAACAACCATAAATTGAACGATCGAGATTGCTATGTACTGAAAGAATAGGAACTCCTTCCAGCATAAAAGGCTGGTGGTCGCTATGTAGTCCCGACTTGTTTGAAAAATCGTTTTTATAAATGGTGTCTTGTTGTTGTATGGCGGCTCCAAGGGTCTTGAAGAAGGCTTCGTCGTCCAATTTCCCCCCTGCATTCATGCCAACGGGGTTGCCTGACATGTCTAAATTCATCATATATTTTATATTGTCGATAGTGCCATTTTCAACTGCCTCATGCACCATATGCTTAGATCCTAAAAGGCCTTGTTCCTCACCCATGAACATCACGAATTTGACCGTTCTTTTCGGTTGTAGAGTGTTGGCCTTGAAAGCACGGGCGATATCCAAAACGGCAAAAGATCCAATTCCGTTGTCTATAGCACCTGTCGCTAGATCCCAGGAGTCCAGATGGCCGCCAATTACGATTTCCTCATTGGGAAGTTCGCTCCCTTTAAGTGTGGCCACAACATTCCTGGCCTTTATCATATCACTTTTGTTCGTCATTTCGATGGTTGCGGTTGCTTTCCTCTTTTTGAGACTTTCCTTTAATGCCATGCCATCTTCCATACCGATGCAGACCGCTGGAATCGGGATCAATTCCCCGGTTACCGAGGCAGTGCCCGTCAATAAAACACCATTTGGTACTTGGTTGATAATAATGATTCCAGTGGCACCATATTTAATGGCCAAAGCTGTTTTTTCGCTACGGTGCAAGTTACTGGAGTCCTCATTGCTGCCTTCCAGAATGCCGATATAGACCAAGGAAATCTTCCCTTTGACCGCATCGGGATTCGCTTGATAATCGGCTTCCAAGCCATTGCCCATATCCACGATTTCTCCGGTTACCTTGGCCTCAACTGGGGAATGTCCGAGAGTAACTACTTTCATTTCATTGTCATCAATTTTCAGTGACACGTCTCCCCTTGCCCACGCCTCGACTTCAAAAGTCTGGTATTCGACATCTTCAAAACCGTATTCCTTGAATTTGTTATAGGTATATTCCTCTGCTTTTGCCCCATTTTCGGAACCTGTTAATCGGTGCCCGATAGTTTTGGTGGCTTCTTCTAAGGTGGAATATGCCTTTGAGTTTTGCTTGATTTCAGTATCTAGCCTTGCAAAAAGCTCGGTTTGTGATTCTTCTTTTTTGGTTTCGGTGCAAGAAAAAGCGAATAATAGGGCAATTAAAAATGGTGTGATTTTTTTCATGGTTTTATTAAGTAGTTTATGATTTAATTTTTTTGTCCAATTTAATCTGAAGCTCGCTATTTTTCAGCTGGGTATTCAACTTTTTTACTTCCACGGCCATAAATTTCTTGAACTTCGTATCTACGTCTTCTAAGCGTTTGTTGAAAATGGCATAGACCTCCCGTTGTTGTTCGGTAGGCTTAAAATCGATGCCGTTTCCGGTAATATCGCTGGCTAGGGCACTTAGCCTTCCGTAGAGTTTCATGGGTGAGCGAAAAGCATCTTCCCGTGCTCCGGTTAAATGGATGTCATACAAGTTGCCTGCAATTGACTCGGCCAAAGTTCTAAGTTCTTCCGCCTTTTTTTTATCGCCTTTACTCTTTAATTTGGGAATGATTTCGATTAGCTCTGATCGAATACCTTCGATATCATTGATCATGGTGACGGCCAAGTTCATGGCATCGCGAAGTTGCAATGAAAAAGCGACCTGTTGTTTTATTTCTTCCAAAGTACCTTCGGATGTTGGGTCTTTTAGTACCTCGACCTCACGTATATATTCTTCCTCCCCGATAATCAACTTCACTTTGTAGCTATCAGGAACCACTTTTGGCCCATACTGCCCGCGCATAAGATCTAGGTCCCAAGTGACCAGCGGGCGCCAGCCTTCGCCATTGAGCTGTACCCAAGGTCTTCCG
>JBATIN010000232.1:0-4938 GCA_049667765.1 Flavobacteriaceae bacterium | reverse complement strand
GTTGTACTGATAAAAGTAATTCTCTCTTTACCATACTCCCTTCCGAGACATCAGGAATTAACTTTGTGAACCTGTTAACGGAAACCGAGAATGCCAATATTCTTGATTATCTATACTTCTACAATGGCGGAGGTGTAGCAATCGGCGATATTAATAATGATAGTCTGCCTGATCTCTATTTTACAGGCAACCAGGTCAAAAACAAATTATACCTGAACAAAGGTAACCTTCAATTTGAAGATATAACGGACAAGGCTGGTGTAGCAGGCGAAAGTGATTGGAATACCGGGGTCGCTATGGGCGATGTCAATGGCGACGGTTTTTTGGACCTTTACGTTTGTTCCGTCGTAGGCATAAATGGGTTTTATGGTAAAAATGAACTATTTATCAATAATGGCGACACAACTTTTACCGAAAGTGCAGAAAAATATGGAATCGCTTTTGACAATTACAGTTCAAATGCGGCATTCTTAGATTTTGACCTAGACGGCGACTTGGATATCTTTCTCCTAAATCATGCCATTCATAATGAAACTTCATTTGGCAAGGCGGAAATTAGAAATAAAAGAACTTATGAAAGTGGTGATAAGTTATTAAGAAATGATAATGGAAAATTTACCGATATTAGTGAGAGTGCAGGCATATTCGGTGGTGCTAACGGGTATGGCCTAGGTATAGCTATTTCCGATTTTAATCTTGACGGCTATCCTGATATTTACATAGGTAACGATTTTCATGAAGACGACTATTTTTACCTAAACAACACGGATGGTACATTTTCTGAAAGACTTCGAAACTATTTCGGCCATACAAGCCGATTTTCTATGGGTAATGACGTAGCCGACATAAATCATGATGGTTACCCAGATCTCATCACCTTAGATATGTTAGCTGAAAATGAAAAAGTATTGAAAGCCTCAGCAGGTGATGATAGTTATGATATGCTTCAAATGCGTATCGGCGAACTTGGCTATCACTATCAGTATTCTCGAAATATGCTCCAAATTAATAATAGTGGCACATCGTTTACCGAAACAGCCCTTCTTAGTGGTGTAGCCGCAACGGATTGGAGTTGGAGTGCACTTTTCAATGATTACGATCTTGATGGAGAACAAGACTTATTTATTACCAACGGTATTCCAAAACGGCCCAATGATCTTGATTATATCAATTTCACTTCGAACGAACAAGTACAGAGCAAACTTAAAAACACAAAACTTGTCGATAAGACCGCGCTTTCATTAATGCCTTCGGGAATAGTGAATAATTATATTTTTAAAGGGAATTCAGACCTAACTTTTACAGACAAGTCAAACCAATGGCTCACAAATGAAGCCACTATTTCAAATGGTGCAGCTTACGGTGATCTTGATGGCGATGGTGATCTTGATCTAGTAACCAATAATTTAAACGTGTCGCCTACGGTTTATATCAATGAGAATAGTTCGAAAAATCATTATTTGAAAGTAGAATTAACCTATAAAGATGCAAATCCATTCGGAATAGGTACTAAGGTCACCTTATTTTCCAATGGAGTTAAACAATACAAAGAATTATATACTGTGAGGGGGTTTCAATCCTCATCTGAACCTATAATAGTATTTGGTTTGGGCAATACTACTAGTATCGATTCTGTGCATATTCAATGGCCAAACAAAAAAATACAACGGATTCTTGCATTAGAACCAGATCAAACCATACAAGTTGTTTATGAAGAACTTGCATCGCAAGAGCAAAAAAGCCCTTTGCCGCAAAAGGCGTTATTTAATAAAATAGAAGACAACCTTGGTATTGATTTCATACATAAAGAAAACTCGTACAACGATTTCGATTTTCAAAAATTGATTCCTTACCAGGTATCGGCACGTGGCCCGGCAGCTGCCGTTGGCGATTTAAACAATGACCAAAAAGATGATATTTACTTTGGAGGTTCTTCTAGGCAAGCTCCTCGGATTTACCTTCAAAAAGATTCTACTTTTATAATGAAAGATAGTTCCTTGCTTTATTCTGAGAGTATTTACGAAGATATCAGCGCCGTTATTGAAGATTTTGACGAAGATAGATTAAATGATCTATTCGTAGTTAGTGGCGGTGGTGAATTCAAAGGCAACACTAAAGCGATTATCGATCGGCTATATGGGCAAAAAGGATCTGATTTTGTAAAAAAAGAATTTCCTGAGCTTTTTACCAATGGGGCGGCCGTGGCTTTGGCCGACTTCGACAAAAACGGCCATACTGACATTTTTGTTGCCAACGGTTCAAGTCCTATGGATTTTGGCAAAATTCAGCCATCTTCCCTATTTCTGAATAATGGTTCAACTTTTGAGTTAAAAAAATCGGACGTCTTTAAAAATCTAGGGATTGCCACCGACGCAATCGCTACTGATTTTAATTCCGACGGTTTTACCGATATTATTGTAGTGGGCGAGTGGATGTCTCCAAAATTCTTAAAAAATTATTCAGGAGACTTTATTGATGTTTCCACCGAATACCTACATCAAAATTTAAGAGGTCTGTGGCAGGCGATTGCCTCATTCGATATTGATGGTGACGGTGACCTCGATTACCTATTGGGTAATTGGGGCACTAACAGCAAGTTTGTGGCAAATGAAAAGTATCCGATGCGAATGTATTATGGTGATTTTGACCAAAATAAAACTACAGAAACTATCGTCGCAATACAAAAAGAGAGCCACTATTATCCTATTGCTGATCTAGACGCGCTATCAAAGCAATTGGTCTCTCTAACCAAAAAAAAGTTTACAAAATATGCTGACTTCGCCGGAAAGACCATCTTTGAAGTATTCGATGAAGACCTTTTAAAAACAGGAACTCTTTTTGAGGTAGACAACCTATCTTCCGGGTATTTGAAAAATGAAGATGGCAAGTTTACCTTTTATCACTTCAAAAATGAACTTCAAGTCGCCCCAATAACTTCTTTTTTAGTTTTTGATTTTGAACAAGACGGTAAAAATGAAGCGCTGGCGGCTGGCAATTTTTTTGGAGTAATTCCATATCATGGCAGGTACGATGGTTTTGGAGGGGCTTTGATAAAAAGCGAAAATGATGTACTTTTGGGTCATCAAATAGGACTTGAACTGGCCCAAAAATCGGTTAGGAAAATGAATATCATTTCCCTTGATAATACTCCATATTTATTGATAACACTTAACAAAGATAAAGTCCAGGTGTATGGCCTGCCCCAAAAATTTAAATAACGATGAAAAATATGAAACCTTATATCATCCTGCTGATTTTAGTTTTTGTATCCTGTGGTAAAGAAAATAAGGGTAAAACCATTGCCATTTCGCCGGAAGATCTTCATCTCTCGGTAGATAAGGTAATAGAGATTATGATCCATGATATTTTCTCACCACCTGTAGCCAGCCGAATTTTTGCTTACCCCAATATTGCGGCTTACGAAATCATCGCTTTAAAGGATGACCAATATCGTTCATTAGAAGGACAAGTCGCACAATTGGGTGCTATTCCAAGGCCAGATAGTACTCAAAACATTAATTATGAACTTGCCGCTTTGGTAGCCCATTTAGAGATTAGTAAGCGCTTGATTTTTTCCGAAAAAAGATTGGAAACCCTTAGAGACAGTCTTTATACATTATGGTCTGGCCAAAATGAACAGGTATTCAACGATTCAAAGACCTATGGTTTACAGGTTGCCGATTTTATTGGCGAATGGATGAAAAAAGATAATTATGCGCAAACGCGCACCATGCCAAAGTTTACAGTCGATACCGATGACCAAACCCGATGGCAACCAACACCCCCTGCCTACATAGAGGGTATTGAACCTCATTGGAACAAAATAAGACCTTTCGTTATCGACTCGGCAAGCCAATTTAAGCCAACCCCTCCCCCGCCTTTTTCAATGGAAGAAGGATCTGATTTTTACAAAGAATTAAAGGAAGTTTACGATATCAGCAATCAGATTACCGCGAATGGCGACGACTCCGAAGAAGTGAAAATTGCCCAATTCTGGGACTGTAACCCGTACGTTTCGGTAACCCGTGGTCATTTAATGTTCGCTACAAAAAAAATAAGTCCCGGTGCCCATTGGATCGGTATTACAAAAATTGCCAGTAGAAAAACGAACAGTGATTTTGCCAAAACCCTCTATGCCTATACCAAAACCTCGATTGCCATAGCCGACGCATTCATTAGCTGTTGGGACGAGAAATATCGTAGCAACCTCGTGCGGCCCGAGACCCTCATTAACCAACATATCGACGAAAACTGGCAACCCGTACTTCAAACCCCACCGTTCCCAGAGTATACTAGCGGACATTCGGTAGTTTCAGGTGCTGCTGCCACTGCACTTACAGAAATTTTCGGTGACAATTTTTCATTTGATGATGATACTGAAGTAGCCTACGGGCTTCCCGTTCGTAGTTTTAAATCATTCAATACGGCTGCAGACGAAGCCGCGATCAGCAGAATGTACGGTGGAATTCACTATCGCACCGCAGTTGAAGTTGGAGTTAAACAAGGTAGGGAACTGGGTTCTTTCGTAATCAAGAATCTTGAAATGCTAGCCCATAAAAATTTGGCCGTTAACAGCAAGTAAATGAAAAAAGCATTATTTACACTTGTTGTGAGTGGTGTTATTGGAGCATTTGTCTGGTATTTCTTCTTAAAGCCTTATGACTATAGCATAAGCTTCGTTTTAAAAACATCGCCCGGAACTATTTTTCAGGCGGTAAATGATTGTACCTATCATCAAACAAAAGCGGATAATTTTCAAATTGACGAGGTGAAAAAAGTGCCCTTTTCTCAGATACAACAACGATTAATACTTGGTGATAGCCTTATTAAACTTGATTGGCAATTAGAAAGTATTTCTGATTCCACTACCATGGTCACATCTCGAATAAAAGACCTAAAAAGCAACTTTTTTACGAGACTTGGGGCTTTATCCGGCAG
>JBATIN010000231.1:0-3367 GCA_049667765.1 Flavobacteriaceae bacterium | reverse complement strand
TAGCATCTGCTCCTGTTTTGATAATCTCCCAAGCGCTCAAAGAAGGAATCCCGCAGTTGAGTCCCGCCATAGCAGTTTGCAAATTACCTGTTGGATTTATCCTTTTACCGACTTTGAACGACGCTAGAATTCCATCGGCCTCCCAAGGTTCTACGATTACTATCTTCGGTCGATTGCTCCCGTAACGATTCAAGTAGTACCAAATGCCGGAAGCTGCCCAGCTCCCCACGCCCGCCTGAAGAAAAACGAAGTCTACCTTCGGTTTTGGCAGCCCATTCAGGCTATCCTCCAATTCTTGGAACTCTGTTACATAGCCCGCCATGATTTGGGCCGGTATCTCTTCATAATTTTCCCAGGCGGTATCCTGTACCAATTGCCAGTCTTCCTCAATACTCAACTTTTCTGCATGGGCACAGGTTTCATCGTAATTTCCATCTATTTTGATTACTGTGGCTCCTTCATTTTTAATCGCCTCGATTCTACTTTCTGTCGTATCCCTGGGAACAAAGACTACACATTTTTTATTCGCGATTTTGGAAGCCCACGCGACCGCCCGTCCATGATTGCCATCGGTAGCCGTGCAAAATGTTTCTATATCAGACCGTTTTTCAAGTAGCTTATGAATCGCATAAGTAGCGCCCAGCCCCTTAAAAGCACCAAGCCCAAAACGGTGCGATTCGTCTTTAACATAGATATTGGCGACACCATATTGCTTAGCTAGGTTCGGAAGTTTTACCAAGGGGGTTGGTTTGTAAACTTCCAATGATCTGTGATATTCGATAGCGGAGCCTTGGCCTAAGATATCCGTGGTAGGACTTGGGACAAGCTTGTTGAGAGGGTCGTTAATAAAATATTCTTCGTTCATGTTTTGAAGGTACTAGAACTGTTTTTTCAAGAACTTGTTATTGGCGGTTAAATACCAAAGTTTGAGATTAAGCAAGTTTAAATACGATTCATCCACAATAGCGTTGGCCTGATGCCCTATTCCCGCCGCACCGCTTTCTTGGGTCGGTAGGTAGCACTCATCGATATAAGGACATTCGTCAAAAATCTTTATCAACCTTGAAAAGCACATTATTTCATATTAAAGGGTTGCCCGGTACTTTCCAAAGCAGCGAACCAAAATTCGGTCTCCAAATCAATTTTCTTTCTTTGATGGGTTACTTCAGAAATGGGCAAAAGTACAAACTGACCGTTCAACATGCCGACCACAAAGCGTGTTTTTCCTGCCATTGCACCATGTACGGCTTGATAGGCCAGCCTATTGCAAAAAATACTATCGCTTGCATTGGCAGGTGCGCTGCGGATTATATAACTGGGGTCGATATATTTAACGGTCATTTCAATGTTCTTACTTTTAAAATGCCCATTTATCCTATCCTTTAAAAAAATGCCTATATCATTATGTTGAACGTTGCCGGAAGCATCTTTCAGTTTCTCACCATTCGAATTGAAAAGATTTTGACCTGCACCCTCGGCTACCACGATTACGGCATGGTGTTTTAAACGCAAACGTTCTTCCAAGGCAGCTAGAAATCCGTTTTCCCCTTCCAGTGCAAAATCCATTTCAGGAACCAGCACAAAATTCACGACAGGAATCGACAAGGCCACAGAAGCTGCAATGAACCCGCTATCACGACCCATTAATTTTACTATCGCAATACCATTATGGGCACCGGTCGCCTCATTGTGGGCATCCCTTACAATAGGGCTTGCCACATCAAAGGCGGTCTCGAAACCAAACGATTTATCAATAAGATCAATATCGTTGTCTATGGTCTTGGGAATACCCACCACTGATATCTTCAATCCCCTCTTTTCGATTTCTTCTCCTATGGCGTTGGCTCCTTTTAGCGTTCCATCTCCACCGATTGTAAAAAGTAAATCGATTTTATTTTTTTCTAGCGTATCAACCATTTTTGAAACACTTTGGCTACCCCTGGAAGAACCCAATATGGTACCGCCAAACTGGTGAATGTCTTTTACCTTATCTGGTGTCAAATGCATAAATACATGATCTTTTTCAGGAATAAGACCTTCATAGCCATACGGAATTCCTATAATCTTCTTTACCCCATAAAAGTAATGGAGTCCCATTACAATACTTCTAATGACATTATTGATGCCCGGACAAAGACCGCCACACGTAACGATTGCAGCTGTTGTTCGTTCCGGATCAAAAAATATCTTTTCCCTTGGGCCTGCCTTCTCCACACAAATAGGACGTTCATTTGCAGCTAGGATTCTATTCAACTCTGATTCTGAAACACTTCGCAGTACTCTATCACCATCCTTAACAAAATTGAATATTTTATCGCCTTTAGTTTTGCTTAGTCCCAAGGGGGATCGAACCATAGGCTTTCCTAAAGTTGTTATTTGAAAGTTTTTATTAGTGTGCATATCATAAAAAATTAATGAAATTTGACTTTGTTTTGTTCTTTAAAATCAATCTATCCGAAACTGGTATTGTAGTACAAACATCCATTTACGTTCTTTGGCACTTAACCCATTAATGTTCTGATAAAAAATTGGCCGGCTTTCGGCATTTAAGGTCAGTTTTGATAAGTGTCCGTTTAAATACCAGTTCAGCCCTAAATCATAATAGAACATGGGGGCTTCGAATCTTTCAAAATTAGCGTATTGTGATGAAAAATAGGGCTGTAATCGGCCTATATTTTTCGTTTTCCCCATGGATGCAAAGACAAAGCCGAACTGGCCAAATATGGAATTTCCAGTTCCCGAAATCGGAAACGTATTTCCCCTGCCGTTAAATGAAGCTTCTTCTAGAAATACCCCGTTTGCCGGATTATTAACTCCCAATAATCGAATGTAATTAGGGCCAAAATCGAAGTTAAAATAGCCGAGATAGCCTGTCAGTGCCGTTTTTTGATCCTCGTGCAATGGCAGGTCCATAAAAATATCCAGGGCAAAAAGTTTCATATCATGGTACCTTTCTTGCCCGTCATCCAATGACCATAAAGCTTTTGGCTGGAATGTAAAGCCAGCTCCTAAATTCAATAGTCTTTTAGTACCCAAATACGTGCCTACCTGTGCGGGGGACAAATTGCTTTCCGGTTCCCAAAATTCATATTTTGTATATCCCGAAAATTGAAGGTTAGGTCTGCGGTCCGTAAATCTCGCGATACCTTCAACGGGTTCTGGATTAAATGAACTGCTATTTTGAACCGATAAGGGCTTGGCGACCACAAAACGATAATCCAAGGCCCCTACCTTTCCTTTTACATACATACTTAACCTACGGATTAAATCATCGGTACTATCAAGTGTGGGACTTGCGACAAAATTTAAATCGTACCCCATAAGTTTTGAGGTGCTTGGGGAGGTAAATCGCGACAGTCCGTTCCAA
>JBATIN010000230.1:0-2962 GCA_049667765.1 Flavobacteriaceae bacterium | reverse complement strand
GAATAATACCATCAACCGGTTGAATACTGCTGATAATGCTTGCCGTGGTAATTGAAAAATGGCGAAAACTATTTAGAAATAAGGTATGCCCAACAGCGGTGGTCAAAAAGGCCAAGGCCAATAGTCCTGGCCATTGTGCATAGACCGCTTCTTGTTCGGCCCAAAAAAGGGCTGGCAACAATACGATCGAAACCATGCCCACTTGATAGGTCATTAACATGGAACCGTTATATGCCCCCACTTTCGATTTTAATAAAATATTGCGAAGGGCATAGCACAATGCTGAAAAAACACCCAATGCTACTGCCTTCGTATAGGTGTTTTCAATACTAAAATCCGGGATAAGAAAATAGATGCCGCATAGCACCAGCAATGCCAAAAACAAATGAATGCGTTGAAACTTGGTGTTCAACATCCAGGGTTCCAGCAGGGCGGTTAGTATGGGGTAGGTAAACAAAGAGAGCATCCCAATGGCAACATTTGAAAACCTAAGGGCATAGAAATATAAAACCCAGTGTAGGCCCATAAGTAGCCCGATCAACAAAATAGGGATACGATCCTTAGCATCAACCGTAAAAGAAATCCCCTTTATTCTACAATACCCCCAAAGAATTGCAAATGCTAATAAGGCACGTAAAGCTATGGTAATGACTACCGGCAGCTCTACATAACGTCCCAAGGCTCCTGAAGTACTTATAAAAAGCATCGCCAGATTGAGCTCTAGCAAATGTTTATAATGTGAGCCGTTTTTATTCAATGATTAGAATTAACGTGTAACGGCCATTGCCTTTTCTCTAATAATCTCGGAGACAGGTCTATTTTCTAAATGACTTTCTAGCCATGAAATAATGTCGAGGTATAAGAAAGCCCTTTTTTCATAGGGATGGTCTTCATATTTTTTTAGTTGGGTATGTAGTTTTCTAAACTCGTCTTGCAGTTCATGTGGATAAATATTGCCCAGGTTTCTTAAAAACTTAATCATCTCACGTTGAACAGCGTGCAAATCGTTCATTTTCAATAAAAACTTATACGTACTTTTTAACTGTACTTCTAAATGATAGTCCATGCCCGCTTCATAATGCGCCACCAAACTTAATACACGGGCAAAACACATCAGGTCTTCGCGCATTTTCAGGTTTTTATTATTGATGATCTTTTTCAGGTAGACAATACAGTTTTTGTTATCACCATTTCCAAAATAAAGACAGGCAATTTTATAGTACAACACCATAATGTGGTGTGCATCGATTCGCTGTTTATGTTTATTGATACCGTACTCCACTACCCTTACCAAATACAGCCCTTTGGCGAAGGTGCCTTCCAAAAAATGTTGGTTCAAGCGGTTCGCGTTGATATATAGAAAACTTAACGAAGAAATATTGTCGTTTTTTGGAAAATCTTTACTATCGACCACCGCTTCTAATTTTGCAAGGGTTTCTTTGAATTGGGACGCGTAGCGCACGTAAAACAAGGATTCTAACAAATAATGATTTCCTTTTAAGAAGAAAACCGGGTTTAAAGCGATCATCTCTTTATGTTCGTAAAAAAGATCTACCCATTTACTAGAATATTTATAACACGATAAAAAATCTTGAATTAGAAAGCTGTACCATAAATGCGCTTTATAAAGCCATAATTTTTCTCGAAACCCAAGATTTTCAATGGTGTATTTGGGAAGATGTTTTTCAAAATATTTTTTGACCTTTCTATAATCTTCATCACTTTGAACATACCCTATTTTCAGCATCATACCATAGAGCTGCAAGGACAGGTTCGATAGCTTACTGGTCATGACGTTTTGCGCAGAAAGCTCTTTGGCCTGTATTGCCAATTCATCGGCCCGATCAGGTATACTTCGGGTAATGAATTGGGTTTCTATTATCTTTTCAAGTTCAACAATTTCGTACGCCACATTTTTTTCTTCATTTTCAATGGCAGTGGCCTTGGCCTTATCCAATATTTTAAGGCTTTGTTTATAAAGCCCTTTTTGATAAAGAATTGTAGCAAAATCAAGTTGTTCTCGAATCTGAACCCGTATATTTTGATTCACCGGATTCAATCGAAGGCTCACCAATATCTGTTTATACAGATGTGCTTTAAGATTTGACAACTGAGCTTTTTTTACAATCCCACTGCTCAAAATTACCTTTTCATCGTATTGTTTTATTTTATCCAAAAGATTGAAGAGACCTAAAAATTTGGCATCCGTATTCACCCCAAGTCTTCCGACATAAAGCTTAAATTGTCTTTTTTCAGACTTAGATAGCGATTTTACCAATACGAACAAGGCGTCTTTATGCTCATTTGTCATCGTAAAAAATAGTATTTAAGTTGTTGTATTATAGCTAGTTAATAGAACTAAAAAGTGTGTCAACGTTGTAAATAAACTACCCTAATTCGTATCTTTCGCCCTATTGGTCATATCTTCGTAATGACTAGTTAAAACTACGTAAATATAATGAGCAAAGATATAGTACAAATTTTTGATACCACACTTCGTGACGGTGAGCAAGTTCCAGGCTGTAAGCTAGACACTGAACAAAAACTAGTCATTGCCAAAAGGTTGGATGAATTAGGTGTCGATATCATCGAAGCCGGGTTTCCCATATCTAGTCCCGGTGATTTTAATTCGGTAGACCAAATTTCAAGAATAGTCAAAAATGCGACTGTTTGTGGCCTTACCCGAGCGGTTAAAAAAGATATCGAAGTTGCAGCGGAAGCATTGAAAAATGCAAAAAAGCCTAGAATACATACCGGTATTGGCACCTCCGATTCGCACATCAAGTTTAAATTCAACTCGAACCGTGAAGCGATTATTGAACGTGCGGTCGATGCGGTCAGCTATGCCAAGACTTTTGTTGAAGATGTTGAGTTTTATGCGGAAGATGCTGGCCGAACCGATAACGAGTTTTTAGCCAGGGTCTGTGAAGCCGTAATCAAGGCTGGGGCAACTGTGCTAAAC
>JBATIN010000229.1:0-11075 GCA_049667765.1 Flavobacteriaceae bacterium | reverse complement strand
TAAAATACACGTCGATTACTGGCTTGTACATGGGCTTTGTCAAGGCCGAGCTCATCAGGCAGATATCTACCCCGTCATGAGTAGTCTCCGAGAGGTATGAGCTATAAATACCATCGATAAAGACAATTTTATAGGTGTCTATCTCATGGATAAAATATTTTTTAACATCTTTATATTCCAAGGCGTTGACTTCCTTAGGGAAGATGCTGAAATCTACCTTTTGCAGGGCGTTGAGCGAAGTATATTTCCAAGCTTCCTCTTTTTTACTGGGGAAGCCCTTTTGTTCAAAATTCTTCATGGCCATAGAGCGCACATCGTGAACGGGATGCTCAACATCTACGCTATTCTCGAACATCATGAACGATGATATAAGTTTATCTTTTAGATCCATTTTTAAAAAGGTTTCATGCTTCAAGTTTCAAGTTTCAGGTTGGTTATCCCTGAACTTCGTTCCCTTGAAATCTTTTTTATTTAAATAGTTGATGAAGTTTGCAATTCGCCTACTTAAAACTTCATATTCCGAAGTCAATTTTTGCAGTACTTCTTCTGTAATATATCCATTGTCAAAAACCCGATACAATTGCGATCTAGACTCACCTGCCGACGCCTTGGCAGTTGACAAAAATTGTCTAAATTCAATATTTCCGTCCCTTTCAAAGCCTTCAGCGATATTATCCATTACCGAACCCGAAGTACTTTTAATCTCGTCTTTTAACTTGAAATCGTTCCTTAGTCCTGTTTCGTTTGCTAGTTGAATGATCTCTTTGGACAATCTTCTGGCTTCTTGCCAAATTTCCAAATTCTCAAAACGTTTAATCGTAGCCATAACCTGAAACAACAGAAACTAGAAACCTGAAACTAAACGACAGTTTCCTGTTTTATCCAATCATACCCTTTTTCTTCTAGTTCTAGGGCAAGTTCCTTACCACCAGATTTTACTATTTTTCCATCGTGAAGCACATGAACAAAATCGGGCACAATATATTCTAATAATCTTTGGTAATGCGTGATTACCAATACGGCATTTTCTTTGCTCTTCAGTTTATTGACCCCGTTGGCTACAATGCGAAGGGCATCGATATCCAAACCGGAATCGGTTTCGTCCAAAATAGCCAATTTGGGTTCTAACATGGCCATTTGAAAGATTTCGTTACGTTTTTTCTCTCCTCCCGAAAAGCCTTCGTTCAGTGAGCGCGATAAAAACTTTCTATCGATTTCCAACATTTCCGCTTTTTCGCGAATGAGCTTCAACATCTGGTTTGCCGGCATATCGTCAAGACCTCTGGCCTTTCTCGATTCGTTGATGGCGGTTTTCATAAAATTGGTCACCGAGACCCCTGGAATCTCTACCGGATATTGAAACGATAAAAATACACCCTTGTGCGCCCTATCTTCTGGGGCTGTGTCTTCTAGGTCCTCACCGTTCAGCACCACCTTGCCTTGGGTAACTTCAAATTCTTCCTTACCTGCAATTACCGCGGCCAAGGTACTTTTTCCTGAACCGTTGGGACCCATTATGGCATGTACTTCCCCGGCATTGATCTCTAGGTTTATTCCTTTTAATATCTCTTTGTTATCTACACTGGCGTGCAGGTCAGTTATCTTCAACATGTTGTTTTATTTTAAATAATTGGGAGCCTTGGGCATTTTATTGAAATCTGCTTTTGCGTGTTGCAGGTATACCTTTGCATTTTTTTCTTTGGCGAAAGCTTCGAATTTTTCCATACTCTGCAAGGTCTGTTCTACGTTGTAATTGAAAATCGGTACTCGCTTAAATTCTCTATTTTCATACAAATGGTATAAATCACCCGTCAATAAGGTTGGGCCATGTTCAGGCAAATCGACATAAAGAACTTGGTGCCCAGGGGTATGGCCGGGCATTGATTTGATGACCACACTGCCGTCGCCGAAAACATCAAAATCGTCGTTTAATTTCTTAACTTGGGTCAATTCTTTTATGGCATTGTAATTGTCTGTATTTGTTTTTTGTGATTCTTCGCTCGTGATAAAATCATATTCCGGTTCTTGAACCAACCAGATGGCGTTCTTAAAAACATTGGCATGGCCGCTGTGATCAAAATGGGTATGCGACAAGGCAATGTATTTTATGTCATTAGGCGTCATGTCGATCGATTTCAATTGGTTCAAGACCGAATCTTTTCTAGAAACGGTGAAGGCCCCATCGGGCGAAGTAAATGGCTCGGCCATACCCACCAAACCTTCGGGAAGGCCTGCGTCCCACATCAGGTTTCCTTTTGGGTGTTGAATGACGTAAAACGCATCCGAAAATTCTTTGGTCTGGCTATGGTACGTGGTGTCTTGGGAAAACAACTCCAAATTGTTGACCATCACCGTTCCCCCGTCAAAGGTGTAGAGTTTTATCGCTGGTTTGGCGACCGCTTCGGTTACGGGTTGAGCACTTTCTTTTTTGACTTCCTTGCAGGAAACAAATGCTACAAGTGCCAGTATGAGTAGTATTCTTTTCATTTTATATTTTGACTCTTCTTGTTTAAATATCAATCTTGATTTTCATAGGGGCCATTTTACACCTCCCTTTGCCGATAGCTATCGGAACTCCTTTTTAGGAGGAAGACCATACCTCTAACGAACGACTCCCAAAAAGGGCTTTTATCCCACAGAGCCTTCCAAACTGATCTCCAATAATTTTTGTGCTTCTACGGCAAATTCCATGGGCAGTTTGTTCAGTACTTCTTTACTAAAGCCATTTACGATCAGGGCAATGGCCTTTTCAGTAGGAATACCTCTTTGGTTGCAATAGAAAATTTGATCCTCCCCAATTTTACTGGTGGTGGCCTCGTGTTCTATTTGGGCCGATTTGTTCTTGACCTCGATATAAGGAAAAGTATGCGCCCCACATTCGTTGCCCATCAATAGCGAATCGCACTGTGAAAAATTTCTAGCGTTTTCTGCCCTACTATTTACTTGCACCAAACCACGGTAACTGTTCTGCGATTTTCCGGCTGAAATTCCTTTGGATATTATGGTACTTCGGGTATTCTTGCCTAAATGGATCATTTTTGTACCCGTATCGGCCTGCTGGTAATTATTGGTTACAGCAATGGAGTAAAACTCCCCTATCGAATTATCGCCCTTTAAAATACAGGAAGGATACTTCCAAGTTACCGCGGATCCGGTTTCCACCTGTGTCCATGATATCTTTGCATTTTTCTCGCACAAGCCTCTCTTGGTTACAAAGTTGAACACCCCGCCAACCCCATCTTTTCCTCCGGGAAACCAGTTTTGTACCGTTGAGTATTTTATTTCGGCATCATCTAACGCAATAAGCTCTACCACAGCGGCATGCAATTGATTTTCATCACGCGAAGGGGCCGTACAGCCTTCCAAATAGCTTACATAACTGCCTTCGTCTGCAATGACCAAAGTTCTTTCGAACTGACCGGTACCCGCTTGATTGATCCTGAAATAGGTAGATAGTTCCATAGGGCAGCGTACACCTTTGGGAATGTAACAGAAACTACCATCTGAAAAAACCGCTGAGTTCAATGCGGCATAAAAATTATCTTTCTGCGGCACTACCGAACCGATATATTTCTTGACCAATTCAGGATGTTCTCGTATCGCTTCTGAAATAGAACAAAATATGATGCCTTTTTCGGCCAAGGTCTTTTTGAAGGTGGTTGCAACGGAAACCGAATCCATAACGATATCTACGGCAACGCCAGCCAATTTTTTCTGTTCATCAAGAGAGATGCCCAGTCTTTTGAAGGTATCCAACAACTCTGGGTCTACCTCGTCCAAACTATCGTATTTTGGCTTGCTGTTCGGTGCAGAATAATAGGAAATCGCCTGAAAATCGGGCTTTTTATAATGTACATTAGCCCATTCGGGCTCGACCATTTCCTTCCAATATTTGAAAGATTCCAAGCGCCACAAAGTCATCCATTCGGGTTCTTCCTTCTTTTTGGAAATAGCGATGACAATTTCTTCGCTCAACCCGTTCGGGAAGGTATCCGACTCAATATCGGTGTAGAAACCATATTCGTATTCTTTGGTCTCTAGTTCTTTTTTTAATTCCTCTTCGGTATATGCCATTTCAATAATGTGTCAATTATTCAATGTGAAAATTTGAAAATGACCATTGGTATCTTGATCCATTTTTCACATTATTACATTTATAGTGAGAAGCTCTCGCCACATCCACAGGTGCGCTGTGCGTTAGGGTTGTTGAATACAAAACCCTTTCCGTTTAGTCCACCTGAATATTCTAAAACTGTACCTACTAGGTATAAAAAACTCTTTTTATCTACGATAATGCGCACATCGTTATCTTCAAAGACCTTATCGGCATCATCCACTTTATTGTCGAACTTCAATTCATAGGAAAGACCGCTGCATCCGCCGCTTTTTACCCCGACCCTTACATAGTCTTTGGATGAATCAAAACCCTCTTCGGTCATTAAACTAATGACTCTGCGCTTCGCTGTTTCTGAAACTTGTATCATAATTTGGTATGATTCTAAATAATTTACAAATATAGAGGATTAGTAGGGTAAAACCTCAATTCCTAACATTATTATAACGTATAGGAACATAAGGATTTGTTATTGAAGTAAACAACAGTGGAAATTTGGGCCTGCTACTTGATTTTCAGTACCACAACGTCTGATTTGCCTTTGTTCTGCATTTCCAGCATATCGGTACTTGCAGTCTCACCGACCAAAATAATGCTTCTATCTTGGGTCTCAATAGCATCAAAACCAAAATCGATACCCGATCCGCCGAAGGATTTTTGCCACACCATTTGGCCATTGGCATTGGTCTTAATGAGCCACAGGTCGTTTTCACCGGCATTATAGTTCAAGTCCATATCGGTACTTTTAGAATTTCCGGTTATAATAAAGCCGCCATCGGTACTTGCTTTAACCCCTTGGGCCGCATCGAATTGGCTACCCCCAAATGTTTGTTCCCAAACCAGGTTGCCTGCATCGTCTATTTTAATCAACCAAATATCAGATTGACCATTGTTTCTAGAAATATCTGCATCGTTGCTAAAGGTATTGCCTGTTACCACATAGCCATTATCGGTGGTTTTGGCAAGGTCATAAGAGATTTCGATTCCCGAACCGCCAAAAGAACGCTGCCAGAGCAGATTGCCGTTTTCGTCTATCTTTAAGACCCAAAAATCATAGCTTCCTCTGCTGCTGGTGATATCAAAATCGGTACTTTCTGAAAAGCCGGCCATCACAAAGCCACCATCATCTGCCTGAACCACGGCGTGCGCCCTATCATTATTGGTGCCCCCAAAATATTTACGCCACTGAATAGTACCTTGAGCATCTATTTTAGTTGCCCAAAATTCTCCTACCCCATGACGGGTGAGCGAACCTCCTTTATCGGTATAACCATCGGCCCTTGCCGAAGTGATATCTAAAAATCCTACAAAAAAGAAGCCACCGTCGTTGGTTTGAAGAATGTCGTACGAGTGATCATGGCCAGAATACCCATAGCTACGCTCCCATTCTATTATTCCTTGCGCATTTAATTTTATGATCCAATTATCATGAAAGCCATTATTATTGCTGCCATCACCGTCCGAGCTTTGGGCATAGCCCGTTAATGCATAGCCCCCATCGATAGTTTGCACCAAGCTTTGACCGAGATCTTCCCCACTTCCCCCGTAGGTCTTGTTCCATTGAAGTTCGCCTTCTGCATTGAATTTCATCAACCAGTAATCGGTCGCGGCCAGGTTTTTATATTGAAGGTCGCCATCAATGCTATTGGTATAGCCTAAAACAGCGAAACCCCCATCTGAAGTGCCAGTTATGGCTTGTGCGGTATCATCACCCGATCCTCCAAAATCTTTGATCCATTCCAGTTCTCCTAAAAAAGCCGGAGTCTGATTTACATAGCTTTTGTTTTCGCCGGAATCGTTATCGGCGGTACACGAAAAGCTTCCTACCCATAAAAACAGTAAAACTAGTCTTCGCATTAGTTCGATTTTTTCAGCACGAAGAATCCGCTATTGATATCGCTTACAATGATTTTTCCGCTTTCAAAATAAGGGTAAACACTCCACACCCCACGAAAATCGGCAGTATTAGAACTAGGAAAAGTATCAAAAAAACCGATTTCGGTTAAATTCTTTGATCCAATTCCTGAAATATCCAAAACCCTCATTCCGGCCGTATAACTGGCCAGAAAAAATTCATTCCCCTTAACATATCCATTATGGTCGATTGCCGAATTGGGACCGGTATATTCGGTATGCAATACAGGATTGTCCAAATCGCTAAAATCAAATACCAAGGTTCTTGTATTAAACCCAAAATTGGCCTCATCGAGTTCATCGCCCAAAATAAAATAGCGTTGATCTTCAGTAAACCAACCTTGGTGCGTATAACCGCGATTGCCATAGCCTAACGAAGAAATTTGCACGGGGTTTTGTTTATCGGTCACATCAACGATTACTACTTGATCTTCGTTCGCGCCGATATAGATTTCTTTTCCGGAATGTTCCGTGTCAGGGCCATTATAGGTTACTACTTGTGCATCATGCGAATACCCGCTGGCACCGTAGCCCCCAGCAGCAATCGGATTTTTGGGGTCTTGAATATTGATAAAATGAACGCCACCCGAAAAAGCATCTTGTCGCGAGGTACCCACCGGATAGGCAAAACCTGTACTTTCATTGATAACAATATTATGGGCATTACCTATACCTTGGTAAAGTGCATCATGTGCGTATTTTTGAGGTGGATTTGAAACATTTCTAAGTTTGGTAAGATCAAAAACCTGCAACCCATGGTTGTTTGCCTCAGAAACAATAAAGGCATGATCTTTATACACCTTTATGTCGCGCCAAGAGCTTGAACTCGTGGCCGTTGGTAATTTTCCTAGATACACAAGATTTTCTGTATCACTGATATCAACGAAGGCGGTGCCGTCATCAAGACCCATCAAGGCATATTCTTTGCCAGTGGTCGGGTCGGTCCAACCCCAAATATCATTACCAGATTTAGAGGTAAATTCGGCCAAGGATATCTGGCCCAATAAATCATATCCATTACAGGGGTACTCGCCTGCTAAGCCATTTTCGCAAGGCTTGCTGCCCGCTTCCAAATGTTGGTCGTCATCTTTAGGCAAATTCGATTCAGATTCTTTTTTAGAACAGGCTATGAACATAATTGTCGCTGTTACAACCACAAAGACCTTTTTCATAGTATGGTGTTTTTTTTAGTAAAGATAGGGCGATAGTCGTAAAACTCCATAAAATCTAATTCTTTGAAAAGTTTAGAAATTTCGAATAATTGATTTATCTTGATACTCTTTTCACAAAAACCTTTAAAATTCTTTGCAATATGTCCAAAAAGAAAACCGATTTAAGAAATAAATCACGAAGAGCCTTTGTTAGAAACACCGGGTTGGCCGCAGCAGGCTTTATGATCGTGCCAAGGCACGTATTAGGGGGCACCGGGTATGTGGCCCCTAGTGATAAACTCAATATTGCCGGCATAGGTGCAGGTGGTAAGGGCCAAAGTGACCTTTCTTCTTTTGCTGAGAGTCCGAATGTAAATATCGTAGGCCTTTGTGATGTTGATGATCGACAAGCGGTGAAATCGCGCGAATCGTTCCCTAAAGCGAAATATTACCATGACTTCAGGGAAATGCTCGAAAAAGAAAAAAACAATATCGATGCCGTATCGGTCTCCACCCCTGATCATAATCATGCCGTTGCAGCCTATCAGGCCATGCAGATGGGCAAACACGTATATGTTCAAAAACCACTTACCCATGATATTTGGGAAGCCCGAATGCTGACCGAGGCCGCAAAAAAATACAAAGTGGTCACCCAAATGGGAAACCAAGGCGGCTCAGGCGACGGGGTACGTAAAATGAAGGAAATATATGATACCGGTATTATAGGTGAAGTACACACGGTACAATGCTGGACCAACCGCGCCATTTGGCCACAAGCTTTACAAACTCCGACCAAAAAAGATAAAGTACCTAAAGGCCTGCAATGGGACCTTTGGTTGGGCACTGCCCAAATGCGCGATTATAACAACGCCTATCTTCCTTTTGATTGGAGAGGATGGTCTGATTTTGGTACCGGAGCTCTAGGCGATATGGCTTGTCATATTATGGATCCCGTGTACAGAATACTCCCTATTCTGTATCCTGATACCGTTGAATGTAGCGTATCGGATGCTTTTAAAGGAAAATTTGAAACTGCCGATTACCCAAAAAGCTTTCCTAATTCTAGTAAAATTCATTTAAGTTACCCCCGAACCGATGGGAAGGGAACTATTAAGGTCACTTGGATGGACGGCGGACTTCTACCTGAACGCCCCGATGAAATGGGTGATGACGAAGCCTTGGGCAACTGGGATGGTGGTGTACTATTTATCGGCACCAAAGGTAAATTATTGGCCGACTGTTACGGGGCCAACCCACGTTTGTTGCCTTTGAGCCTGAACGAACAATTTGAAGTAGAGGAAACCATCAAAAGAGTACCTGAAGGGCATTATTTACAATGGGTGAACGCATGTATGGCCGGTTATGGCAATGCTGAAACCAGCTCATCTTTCGATTATGCAGGGCCATTCACCGAAAGCATCTTGATCGGTAATTTGGCGTTGAAGGCCTATTTTGAAATTGATCCAAAAGCAGACCAATCCAGTTTCTGGGGCGGCTCAAAATACAATGGAAGAAAACGATTATTATGGGATGCCGAAAACATGAGGGTCACCAATTTTGAACCCGCTAAAAAGTATGTGAAGCGTACCTATAGGGATGGCTATTCTCTCGGATAGAAACCAATTCCATCATAGAATTAAACCGGAGGCATTAGGCTCCGGTTTTTTAATGGGGTTGTTAGATATACTCACTATTTTTGCCTCATGCTAGAAGATAAGAACAAAGAAAAAACCAGCTTGGAAAAATTGGGTGAATTTGGTTTGATCGACCACTTGACCCAGGCTTTTACTATACATCATCCTTCAACTAAAAAAGGCATTGGAGACGATGCCGCAGTGGTACTTTTTAAAGACCACACGGTCATTACCACCGACTTATTGATCGAAGGTATCCATTTTGACCTCAGCTATATGCCCTTAAAACATTTAGGTTACAAGGCCGTTATGGTGAACCTTTCAGATATTTATGCGATGAATGCCCAAGCTACCCAAATCACGGTTTCTATCGCGGTTTCGAACCGATTTCCGTTAGAGGCCTTGGAAGAACTTTATGCAGGAATTCAATTGGCGACCTCAGCTTATGGGGTAGACCTAATCGGGGGCGATACCACTTCATCAACAACCGGGCTGCTCATTAGCATTACGGCATTGGGCGAGGTCAAAGAAGATGCTATTGTCTATAGAAGCGGTGCCACGCCGAATGACCTATTAGTCGTTTCAGGCGATTTGGGCGGGGCCTATATGGGCCTACAGGTTTTAGAGCGTGAAAAGGAAGTGTTCAAAGTGAACCCAAACAATCAGCCCGATCTAGAACCCTACTCATACATCGTAGAACGACAATTAAAGCCCGAAGCTCGAAAAGACATTGTTGAGCTGCTGAATACCCTTGGTGTAAAACCAACGGCAATGATTGACATCAGCGATGGCCTCTCTTCCGAAATCTTGCATTTGTGCAAAAGTAGTTCGGTAGGCTGTAGCTTGTACGAGGCTAAAATTCCCTTAGATCCGACCGTAATCGCTGCCTGTGAAGAGTTTGCTATCGACAGCACTTTAGTTGCCCTCAGTGGGGGCGAAGATTATGAACTGTTGTTCACCATTGACCAAAACGACTTTGATAAAATCAAAGGCAACCCCAGTTTAACGGTCATTGGCCATATGACAGACGCATCAGCGGGTACAAATTTGGTCACTCGAAGTGAAGCTATGATCCCATTAACGGCGCAGGGGTGGAATTCTTTTTCCCAAGACCAATGAGTACTGAAGGAATACATCTTTTTACCAAAATAAAACATCGCCTTGCTATCTTTTGTTTGATATTTGCCAGTTTGTCATTTTGCAATTGCGCTACCATTCCCCAATTAAGCAAAGAGAACAAACAAAGCATTAAAAAGGTGTTACAGGCACCTCTCATAGAAGTGGTAAAAGGCGAAACGGGTTATGCCTTGAATGCAGGGACTAAAATCTGGTACGAAAAAATTCCCTCGGCACTTCCAGCTAAAGGCACGGTACTTTTGATAATGGGCAACGGCCAAGATGCCCTGAGCTGGCCTCCTGGTTTCATAGCTAACTTTACAGATAAAGGCTATGAGGTCATTCGATACGACCATCGTGGTACAGGCCTTTCTGAGTACGGTAAAAAATGGAAAAAGAAAGATCCTTATACCCTAACCGATATGGCCAACGACGCTATTGCCATTTTAGATGTGCAAAAGATTCAAAAGGCGCATATCGTAGGAGTTTCCATGGGCGGCATGATCGCGCAGATCATTGCCTTGAACCAACCTCAGCGAACCCTTAGTTTAACTTCGATCATGTCATCGGGCGATATTTTAGATCCTGAATTGCCCCCAATGTCCAACGAAGTATTGCCCAAAATGGTAAGTGCCATATTCAAACACGGATTTTTCGGAAGCAAAAAAGGTCAAATTAAACGTCAAATAGTACAGAAGAGAATATTAATGGACAAGGCCACTGGCGATATTGATGTAAATACCCTGGCGAAAGTCGCATTGTACAACTTAAAAAAAAGAAAAGGGTATAATTTAATGTCGGCACGTCATCATTTTGCGGCCATGCTGACCTCAAAATCACGATTGGAGGCTTTTAAAACATTTCAGCTTCCTACCTTGATCATACATGGGGTGCAAGACCCTGTCATTCCCATTGCCCATGGCAAAAAATTGGCAAAGACAATTCCGAATTCCACCAATCTATGGATCGATAATATGGGTCATGACCTACCCGATTGGGCCTTAGAAAAAATGACGGACGCTATTGTTGAAAACTTTGAAGATGCTAACGATTAGGCCAACGTAAAGCCTTTTAAAAAGGGGATTTCAGCTGTAAGCTAGAAGGAAGTCTAAAATATGCTATTTAACAGAAAGGCATTTCGGCAAT
>JBATIN010000228.1:0-1512 GCA_049667765.1 Flavobacteriaceae bacterium | reverse complement strand
CGGCATACCGAAGTCAAAATTCTGAACGCAGACGTGGTAATGAAAAGTCCTGGTATACCAGACAAAGTGCCACTGATCAAACAATTGGTGGCGAAAGGTATTCCTATAATTTCTGAGATTGAGTTTGCATCGAAATATACTGATGCCACTATAATCGGAATAACAGGAAGCAATGGTAAGACTACCACAACCATGTTAACGAACCATATTCTAGATGAAGGTGGACTTAACGTTGGTATGGCAGGCAACATTGGAGATAGCTTCGCGAAAATGGTCGCCGAGGAAAATTTTGACTACTACGTGCTGGAAATAAGCAGCTTTCAACTCGATGGTATCGAAACATTTAAACCACATGTCGCGATTTTGACGAACATCACACCAGATCATTTAGATCGGTACGATTATAATTTCGATAACTATATCAGGTCGAAATTTCGAATAGCGATGAACCAGACTGGAGAAGACTATTTCATTTATGATGCAGACGACGAAGTACTGGTAAAATGGCTTGAAAAGCATCCTGTAAAATCTCAATTATTGCCTTTTTCCATCCAAAAGGAACTAGAAGAAGGCGCTTGTCTCAAGAATAACAAGATTAAAATAACAACTAACAAGAACACCATAGAAATGCAAAATGACGCCCTAGCCCTTGAAGGAAAGCACAATTTGAAAAACACAATGGCTGCAGCTACAGCGGCCAAATTGGTCAGTATTCGCAAAGAAACGATCCGCCGAAGTATCGAGAACTTTCAGGGTGCACCACATCGGTTAGAGAAGGTCTTGAAGATAGGTCATGTACAGTACATCAATGACTCTAAAGCGACAAATGTCAACGCAACTTATTACGCATTAGATAGTATGAGTTCGCCTACGGTTTGGATCGTTGGCGGGGTCGATAAGGGAAATGATTATAAAGAACTAATGCCTTTGGTTCGTGAAAAAGTAAAAGCGATCATTTGTCTAGGGCTTGATAATGAAAAGATAAAGGACACTTTTGGCAACGTGGTCGATCTGATGGTAGAGACTTTTGCGATGTCGGAAGCGATAAAAGTGGCGTACAAAATAGCGGAGCGAGGCGATACGGTTTTACTGTCTCCAGCATGTGCAAGTTTTGACCTGTTCGAGAATTATGAGGATCGGGGAAACCAGTTTAAAGAAGCGATTAAAAATCTATAAAAGTGCTGTCAATATTAAAAAACATACAGGGTGATAAAGCCATTTGGGCCGTAGTGGCACTTTTAGCCTTGTTCTCATTTTTGCCGGTTTATAGTGCCAGTAGCAACTTGGTATATGTCATCGGCACGGGTTCGACCTTTGGTATTTTACTAAAGCATGCGATGCTTTTGGTTTTAGGTTTTGGTATCATTTATGGCATACATAAAATACCTACTCATTTTTTTAAAGGCTTATCGCTGATAGCGATGCCGATAGTTATCGTGCTCTTATTGTTTACCCTTGCACAGGGTACTACAATGGGTGGTGCGAATGCGAGTCGTTGGATCGATGTGCCCC
>JBATIN010000227.1:0-3394 GCA_049667765.1 Flavobacteriaceae bacterium | reverse complement strand
GTACAATTCGCGCTTCAGGATAACCAATGGTAGTTACCGCCTGAAAGGTTGTATTGGCGATTACAAGTGCAGTCGGGTTGGCCAGGCCAATATCTTCAGCGGCCGAAATAAGCATTCTTCGGGCAATGAATTTAACGTCTTCACCGCCTTCGATCATTCTTGCCAACCAATACACCGCCCCATTGGGATCACTGCCACGGATCGATTTAATAAAGGCGGAGATAATGTCATAATGTTGTTCCCCTGTTTTGTCATACAATACCGTGTTTTTTTGGATCTTCTCCATCACCATGGCGTCGGTAATCGTAATAATGTCGCCTTCCTCGGCATTTATGATGAGTTCAAAGATGTTCAAGAGCTTTCGGCCATCACCGCCCGAAAGTCGTAGTAGGGCTTCCGTTTCTTTTAGCGTGATTTTTTTGGATTTTAAATAATCATCCTCTTGCATGGCCCTTTTTAATAATGCCTCAAGGTCTTCCTTGCCGAACGGATTAAGTATGTAGACCTGACAGCGCGATAAAAGCGCGGGAATGACCTCAAAACTGGGGTTTTCGGTGGTGGCCCCAATTAGGGTTACCCAGCCTTTTTCAACGGCGCCCAATAACGAATCTTGTTGCGATTTGCTAAAGCGGTGAATCTCGTCTATAAAAAGAATAGGGTTTTTTGAAGTAAAGAGTCCGCCGCTTTGTTTGGCTTTGTCAATAACTTCACGAATGTCTTTTACCCCACTATTTATGGCGCTCAAGATATAAAAGGGCCTCCCGCTTTCATTAGCAATGATGTTGGCCAAGGTCGTCTTTCCGGTACCGGGTGGCCCCCAAAAAATCAAGGAAGGAATGATGCCTTTTTTGATCTGATGCGTCAACGAACCATTATCGCCCACCAAATGGAGCTGACTTATATAGTCGTCAAGGGTTTTTGGTCGTACCCGTTCTGCAAGTGGTTCGTTCATGCTTTAAAAATAAGACAAAATAAGGGATGACGATTTGTCGTTATCTATTTTTGTGGTGAGGTTCTTGGTAAATGAATAAAAGTGCCAATTTTTAACCGGACATATGTCGGAAACCCATTATTTTAAATTTTCCTATTCAGTGGTCTTTGCACCTTTGGTTGCCGTACTGCTTATTTGGAGTGTTTTTTGGTTTGAACTACGGTTTCAGACCAATCTTAATCATTTAGGCGTTTACCCCAGAACCTTGTCTGGGTTAAAAGGAGTTGTTTTAAGTCCTTTCATTCACGGATCTGTTGAGCATTTATACAATAATACGATACCCTTGGCCATTTTAATGGCGTCATTGTTTTACTTCTATCGCAAAATTGCATTTAAGGTGTTGGTTTGGGGTGTAGTGATTTCAGGGCTTTTCACTTGGGCCATCGCAAGACCTTCTTACCATATTGGTGCTAGTAGTGCCATTTATTTTTTAGCAAGTTTTGTTTTTTTTAAGGGAATATTTACCAAATATTATCGGCTGGTCGCATTATCACTCGTGGTTGTGTTTATATATGGCAGTCTATTATGGTATATTTTTCCTTTAAAGGATGAAATTTCGTGGGAAGGCCATTTAGGTGGATTTCTTGCCGGGCTTCTTATGGCACTATTCATCAAAGCAAGAATTCCGACAGTAAAGAAATTCGATTGGGAAAAAGAGGATTTTAATGAGGAAGAAGATCCGTTTTTACGCCAGTTCGATGAAGAAGGAAACTTTATTGAACTCCCCAAAGAAACTTCCGAGAGTATTAAAATCACTTATCATATCCGGAAGGCAAATGAAGAAGGCGAAGAATAGGATTTGAATATTCGACCTTTAAATATTTTAAAATACGCCTGTACTGGTGTCAAATCTTTTTTTAAATACTCAACTATCAACCTTTAATCAACCTTTGACGCACCGCCTCGTATAGGAATACCCCACAGGCGACCGATACGTTTAAAGAGCCAATTTCTCCAAGCAGTGGAAGCTTGGCTGAATAATCTGCAGCTTTTAGCGTAGAAGGCGAGATACCTCGGTCCTCGGAACCCATAATGACGGCACAGGGGACATTGAAATCAATATCGTATAACGTACTATCGGTTTTTTCCGTAGCGGCGATTACGGTAATGCCAGAGGCCTGTAAATGGTAAACGGCATCTTTGATGTGGTCTACCTTGGCGATAGGTACTTTAAAGGCCGCTCCTGCCGAAGTCTTTATGGTATCTTCGGTAATAGGGGCGGCACCTTTTTTTTGAATGATAATGCCATCGACCCCACAACACTCTGCAGTTCGTATGATCGCTCCAAAATTACGTACATCCGAAAGTTGGTCCAATAACAGAAAAAATGGGAATTCCTTGCTTTCTAGGGTCTTTTCAACCAGGGTTTCCAGGTCGTGAAATTCGATAGGAGAAATTGTCGCTACCACGCCTTGGTGATTGCTTTGGGTCAACCGGTTCAGTTTTTCAATGGGTACGTAAGATACGTTGATGCCTTTCTTACGCACTAGCGATTCTAACTCTTTCGATAAGTCGCCTTTAAGTCCTTTTTGAATAAAAACCTTATCAAGGGTCTCATCGCTGTTTATAGCTTCAAGAACGGCCCGTAGACCATAAATTTGGGTGGTTTTCTGCATACGGCAAAGGTAAAACAAAAAACCATCCCGAAACGTCGGCATGGTTTTATGATTCGTAAACTTTTAACTATTACAAGGTGTTCAAATACTCAAAAGTCTTGATCAGATCCTCTTCCTTCTTCAGGTTAATTTTTTCATTCTTTAGAAAAGAACTAAGATTTTCGCGAATTGATTTATCAAAGGCTTTAACGAACTTAGAATTTTTTTGCTCCACATAGTGTGCCTTTTTATCCCCTTTTTTGATAAAATAGTATTCTGTGAAGTGGCTAAACTTATTAGGTGTAGGTCGTGTCAAAGAGTTTACCGGGCGGGTGCCTTCCGTATATTTTACGTTGTTCTTAAAAAAGATATCATAATTTTTACCTTCGCCAAGACGGTAAAGATAGCCGTTGCGTAGTTCGCCTTTTTTGTTTTCGTATACGCGTAATGCCAATTCTTTATTTCCTACGGGGTCTAAAAGACGCAATTCTTTTATGGTCAATAGAGAACTTTCGGGTTCTTCGGCATACTTAGTATCCTTAATTTCAATTTCATCATTGAAGGCATTATGACGATAAAAGAAATTTCCCACTAAATCATCTTCGTAATACACCTTGCAAGGTAAAAAGGTATCGTCTATATAAATGCTACCCACTGTTGGCAGGTCGCTGGTGATATTTTTTTTCTTTCTCATTTCGGCAAACAGGTTTCCAAGTTGACCTTGACCGTCAAACGATTCCAAGTTAACAACCCCTTGTTGCCCTAAAAGGAGATTACTAACCAAGAGGAGCGCGAAAGCAGATAATAA
>JBATIN010000226.1:0-3441 GCA_049667765.1 Flavobacteriaceae bacterium | reverse complement strand
GAGTAGCCGTGCAATTAAGCCATGGCCAAAGTATGATGGTGACCCGCATTACCGAAGTCCATAACCCACCCTTGACTGGCATGGAACATGATCGCGACCCCCGAATGGAATCGTATGTAAAGGATTTTAAACCGAAAATTCTTGGAAACATCACCCTACAAAAAGGGCGAAATCCGTTGATATTGAAAGCACCCAATATTCCTGGCAACGCGGCTATGGATGTTCGCTTATTGCTATTCCGCCGGTTAAAAAAAGCAATGTAGGGTGTTTAAAGTGCCGTTGGTTTTACGAAAGACTGAGTAAATTTATCTAACCATACTTTAGTGGACAGCGGCAGTTGCAGTAGCCACTAACAGTACGTGGTAGCAATTGCAGTAGGCAAAAAATGTCAACAACAACAACTGCTTCTGCTGTAGAAGTATCAGCTTTAGTTAGTTGCACTAAAGTGCTTAGTTTTAACTGATTTCAAGGCCAATAAATACCCTACTTCTGTATAGGCGCCATATGATTATCTTCCCCTGTCAACTGCCAGTGGCCCAAAGCGGCGGGTATATTTCCAATGCTATTAAACCCATCAAAAAAATCCTTTACCTTGAAGGGTTTCCCTTTGGCTTCTTGAATACGGGCAAAGTCTGCCATGGCATTTTTTATCAGATATTTTCCTGTTATATAGCTACTGCCGTAGCCCGGTTGGCGCAGGTACAAATGCTGTTCAAAAATGAGCAGCTCCGGTTCGGTCTTCATCCATCCCCTTGGGGTATATTCCGAATGAATACCCCCTGCTTCTTTCATGGTCATTTCATTGGCATGGGCATACAATGAACCTAGACCTCTTGCGGCCCGCTGCGCCATCATTATATAAACGATTTCGCGTGATCGCTGACTATCATCATAGAGACCGGCCTGCATAAAAAAGTCTTCTACCGCGGTGGCCATTCCTTCGTTTCTAGAGTCAAAAATGTTGTATAACAAAGGGCCTTTTCTAATCGCACTCGCATTGGGTTCATTGTCCATTCGTGCCAACTCGAACCAGTGATAGAAATGGGAGTATAAGGGGCGAGGATCATAGTGTTCGGTAATGAAAAAAAAGTTACGTTTTTCTTTAGGTACAAAGGCACCTAAGTGTTCACGTAGCGCCGGTTCAAAATACTCTTTTACCGTAACGATTTCATGATCTCGCAAAAAAGACATTAGACTTACAGCCGCTTTTTCGGCCATGGCGTCATAGGCTTCCGGCGATTCGGCAGAAACCAATTGCGGAAGATCGCGATTACGGTGTTCTTCCAATTTAAGTCCCGACCAGGCTGTTGCCAATTCATTTTTCAGGATCATTACCTCATCCTCCCAAGTTAATGGCACCAAATGCACATTTTGAAGATACCAGGTGTAATTTTCCTTTCCTATGCCCGATGGGCCAGTTTTAGAGCTCGCTTGGGCTTCCAGCCATGCGGCAAGATCATCGGTAGCCAAAATGGCCTTGTTGATGGCCGAAACCAATTTTTTATCCTTCCCTACCCCTTCAAAGGTCAGTATGGTTTTTAGGTCGCCACTTTGGCTCTTGATATCCCGAATACCGGTAACCCAAAGGTCTCTTGCGTTCCCTATAAGATTTTGTTTGGCTTGAGCAGTGAATGCGGGTATTTGGGCTAAATCCTTCAGAAACTTTTCTTTTTCTTCTTTGGCTAACGGAAAATCATATTGCCAAACCTCAGTGGTACCATGGTTGGTAGGGCCTTCATGGGCAGGTACGTCGCTGCGGTCCATCCAAATGGACTTATAAAAAGCGGGATCGCGCACCCAGGGTTTCAATATTCGGTGATTGAAATCATAGCCGTTCATCTCGGCCCAAACGAGCATCCAGTCTACTTTTTGGGGTATGGGCCATCCAACAGTATCAATGGCCATCAGCTTGGTTTGCAACGCTTTAAAATCGGGCCAGCGCTTTTCAAAGCTTGCCGCAGTATAATCAGGCGCGCCTTCCAATAATGGTGGATTTTCGAATTGGCGCCATGTTTCAAAAAGTTGTACTAAATTTTGATACGGTTCATTGTTTCCTGTGGCCGATTGCTGTGCTTGTAACTGTGGTGTAGTACTTAATACAAAAGTAACAATGGCGATAAATGCAGTTATTTTTTTTGACATGGTAATGCTTATTTAATTGTGAAAGATAAACAATAGCGCATTGATTTGGCTAATTATAGTGAAACACTTCGCTATCGGAATACCCGATCCTTTCTGCTTTTGCTTCTAAAGAGATACTTGCAGGAATTGGATCTAAATAAATATTCCAAATGGTGTCTTGAGGCGATTTCCAAACGATGGTCGCGTCTGCCTGTTTCGAAATCAGTCGAATTTTTCCGTCTTTTTCCTCCATTTCCAAGGGTGGCAATTGCAGTTGTTTTGCATTGGGAAGCCACTTCGCAATCAATTCTCTTTCAGGGTATTGCCCCAAATCATTTGTTTCAACTATCCAATCTTTCAAAACATTTCGAAAATGCAAAAGCGTATCTTGAAGCTGTGGGTCATTGACCAAATTATTCAGCTCATAAGGGTCGTTCTGTACATCGTACAATTCTTCTTCGGGTTTGGGAGCCATGAACCAGGCGGACTGCGCTGTGTTCAATTTTCCAGCTTTAAAAAGCTTTCTCATTTCTTGCATCATGGGTATCTGTTCTCGATATGACACGGGAATCGCATGTGGCAGTTCGGGTTTAAAACTCTTGATGTATTTATATCGGGAAGAACGTACCGCACGCAGGCGATCATAAAGCTCATCGAACCTATCGGATGAATGAAAGGTGTATTTTGGTTTTTTACTTGCCTCGAACGCTCCGAATTGGGCGATGCCCTGCATTACTTTTGGAGGTTCTATATTCGCCAAGGACAATACCGTTGGGGCATAATCGATAAAGCTGATCAAGCGGTCATCAGAACTTCCTGCATCTCTATTTTTAGGGAATTTTATGACCAACGGCACTTTTACCCCTGAATCATAAAGGGCACGCTTATGCCTTGGAAAAGGTCCGCCATGATCCCCATAAAAGAAAATAATGCTGTTTTCATAAAGTCCGTCTTCCTTTAACTGGGTAATAATCTCCCCAATTTGGTCGTCGAGTCTTTTTAGGTTGCTGTAATTTACCGCGATATCATGTCGCACTACCTGGGTATTAGGAAAATAAGGTGGTACGGGCACATTTTTAGGGTCTACAAAAAGTGAATCTTTCCCTCGATTCCACAATTGCGATTCGTGGCAGACCGCAAAATTGAACACTGCAAAAAAGGGCTGCCCGGGTTTGCGTTTTCGCCAATGGCGGGTGTCGCTACTTTCGTCCCAGGCGGCATCGGTCCTTTCAAAATTATAGTCCTCTTTAGGACCGTTTGCCGTATAATACCCATGCTTTCTCAAGTATTCGGGAAACATTTTCACCCCATTGGGAACCA
>JBATIN010000225.1:0-1610 GCA_049667765.1 Flavobacteriaceae bacterium | reverse complement strand
CGAGGAGAAGATACTTGACATCAAGGCCGTTTCTTTTTCGTGAACGAACCCATCTGACGCCGCCACTTCTTCGAGAATCTCGGCCAAGGCTTTCTTTTTCTTATCAGGCATACCGCTTAGGATGAATACCCCTTGCTCGGCATCTATGCTCCGGGCCTGTACCATAAAATTGCTATCAAAATCAATACGATGCATCAGTTTGCTCAGGGCATGAATTTCGCCGTTGTGTACTTTTCCGTCGGCAAGAACGACCGAACTGATGGCTTGTACAATTGCGAGTTTTTCTACAGGATTAAATTCCATTTGGCGGTTATTTTTTGTATTGCTTGTGCAAAAGTAGGGTTTTGTCGGTAAACAGTCCCGATGGCTAACGGGAGCATTAGTTATTCGAGCTCGCCACCTAAACCGATTGTAGATAAAACATCTAAGATTAAGCCAATTTCCTTTTCATGCATAGAGCCATCAGCTAGTGACATTTCTCCCAAGATTTCAGCCAATTCTTTCTTTTTAGGGTAGGGCATGTCGTTGAGGGTAAGGAGCCCTTGATCGACATCCAAGTTTCGGGCTTCTTCAATAAAGTAGCCATTAAAATCAAATCGGTCCATTAATTTGCTGAGGGTACCAATTTCACCAGGGTGTACGATGCTGTCGGCTTGGATGACCGAATCGATTACATTTACCAAAGCCAATTTTTCTGTTTGATCAAGCTCCATGATGTCCTTTAGGTTAAAATAGTGTTCTAAGATAAGTTTTTATTGTAAAGCTGTTGAAGGTAGTGAATTGTAATGAGCAGTGCGTATGGGCAGTTTTATTTTATGGGCATGGCTACCGCGGTTAAAGTTTCAAAAGGGGCCAGGGCTTGCAACGCTTTCTCTACCGAAGTTATCGCTTCAAACACCAACAACAACCGCAATCCATTCCTCGTCTGTTTTTCCTTGATTTTGCAGAATTGGGCATGCCCTTGAACGAATTGTAGCACTTTGGTAAAGGTATGGCTTTGGTAAAATCCTGATTTCTGGTCGGCGATAAAGTAGCCTATCAACTTACCTTTTTTCATCACGATTTTTTCAAGTCCGATACTGTTGGCGATCCATTTAATGCGTACTGAGTTCAATAGGTCTTCGGCCTGGGTGGGCAATTCCCCAAAACGGTCGATGATTTCGGCCTCGAATTTTTCGAGCCCTGACTCATCCTTTACTTGATTGAGTTCGGTGTAGAGGTTGAGGCGTTCGGTAATGTTGTTGATATAATCATCTGGAAAGAGCAGTTCAAAATCGGCATCGATCTGGGTTTCTTTGACAAAATGTTTTTCGTGGTGGCCTTCGACCTCTTCATAGAGTTCCTTAAACTCATTTTCCTTGAGTTCGTCGATGGCCTCTGCCAATATTTTTTGGTAAGTCTCAAAACCGATTTCGTTGATAAAGCCGCTTTGTTCACCACCGAGCAGATCACCGGCGCCTCGAATCTCCAAATCCTTCATCGCGATGTTAAAGCCACTGCCGAGTTCGGTAAACTGCTCTAGCGCTTCGATTCGTTTCCGCGCCTCCGTGGTCATGACATCGTAGGGCGGCGTGATAAAATAGCAGAAGGCTTTTTTATTGCTACGGCCC
>JBATIN010000224.1:0-8019 GCA_049667765.1 Flavobacteriaceae bacterium | reverse complement strand
ACCCATATAAAGGCAACTATTCTTACTATCTAGAAAAAAAGGAAGCCCGTATAGAACAAGAAGCGGTAGAACAGCACAAATCAAAGCTGTTGTACAAAAAAGAACTGGAATGGATGCGCAGGCAGCCCAAGGCACGTACCACAAAATCGAAATCGAGGATCGATGATTTCAATACCATTAAGGAGAAGGCAAGCCAAAGGCGTAATGACCACGAGGTGCAGCTTGAGTTAAATATGGAGCGGGTAGGAAGCAAAATTTTAGAGTTACATAAGATCTCAAAATCATATCCGAACAAACCCATTCTCAAGAAATTTGAATATGTCTTCACCAAAGGTGAACGCTTGGGAATTATTGGCAAAAATGGTACTGGAAAGTCCACTTTTCTCAATATCATTTCAGGTCTTGACCAACCCGATAGTGGCAAGGTGGTTGTTGGCGACACCATAAAATTCGGGTACTACACACAAAAAGGAATAACGATCAAAGAAGGCCAAAAGGTAATCGATGTAATCCGTGAATTCGGTGATTTTATACCCTTAAAAAAAGGACGACAGATTTCGGCCCAACAATTGTTGGAACGCTTTCTATTCGATCGCAAAAAACAATACGATTTTGTTGATAAGCTTAGTGGTGGTGAACGAAAGCGGCTATACCTCTGTACGGTTCTCATTCAAAATCCGAACTTTTTAATTTTAGATGAGCCTACCAACGACCTCGATATAGTGACCCTGAATGTATTGGAAAGCTTTTTACTCGACTTTCCGGGCTGTCTCATTGTCGTTTCACACGACCGCTACTTTATGGATAAGGTCATAGACCACTTATTCGTTTTTAGGGGCGAAGCGGTGATCGAAGATTTTCCGGGCAATTATTCCGATTTCAGAAGTTATGAAGATAGCGTTGTTATTGAAAGCAGGAATGAAAAAGAGAATGACACAAAAAACACCAAAAATAGCTGGAAAAGTGAAGAAAAAGGCTCAAAATTGTCATTTATAGAACAAAAAGAACACAAAAGCCTAGAAAAAGAGATCCAACAGTTAGAGGCCAAAAAGCTGAAAATACAACATAAATTTACCGACAGTGCACTTTCGGGAGATGACATACGAGATCTGTCCATCGCCCTAAAAGATCTCACCGATACCATAGACACAAAAACCGAACGATGGTTTGAACTCTCGGCCATGTTAGAAAGTTAAACTAAAAATTTTTGTTCGTTAAACAACTGTATATTAAATGTTATAGCCTTAAAAAGGATGAACCTCAGGTATTCAAAAACATTATTGGAATAAAGTAATTGTACATGTTTCCATATTTGAGTTATTTTAAATTTCGTTTGTCCTCAACCAATCAACATGGAGTGCACTCCCCTTTCGTATATCATTATATTACCCAATGTCTTTATAATAGACCTAAACGTTCGTCGAACAAAACCATAGATGTGATCTTAAAAAGCATTTCCTATTTTAAGATCACAAATTGCAATAGAGGTAATTTAGCGCTCAATATGCAGCATGAGATTAATACAAAATTTCCAAAGATTAGCTCTGATACTCCGCCCTACGACCTTATTTTATCAGATGCCGAACATCTTGAACAACAATACTTTAAACTAAAGAACCTCGTACATAATGATAGTATGCTTGTTGTAGATGGAATTTATAAAACCAATGCGGCACAAGCGAGTTGGAACCGTCTGAAAAATGATGCTGTGATAACCGTAAGTATAGATCTTTTTTATTGTGGTGTTTTGTTTTTTAGGAAAGAACAAGCCAAAGAGCATTTTAAGATTCGGATTTAAACCCTTAATTTTAAGTTACAACTTTATGGCTATGAAGTACACTATGTATTATATTCTTGGCGCTGTGGCCATTGTTTATCTATTGATTTCGAGGATAAACAGAAGAAAATCGAAAGATAGAAAATCACGCAAGTTTATGGGCGACTATTCTCGTGACAAGAAAAAAGATGAAAGGTAAATTCCTGGATACAGCAAATTGCAAATAACCGGAAAAGCTTACCGTTCTATAAAAAGATTAATTGCCGTTCTTCCATAAGGATGTACCGGAACTCCAATTTTAATTTGACCCATGAAAATATATACAAAAACAGGTGATAACGGTACAACGGCCCTATTTGGGGGCACGAGGGTAAAAAAGCATCACATAAGGATTGAAAGCTACGGAACAATTGACGAACTTAACTCGTGGCTCGGTCTTGTGCGCGATCAGCATATAGACCAAGAACATATTGAAGTACTGATCAACATTCAAGAGAAGTTGTTCACCATAGGTGCCATTTTAGCCACAGATCCGGAAAAAATCATCCTTAAAAGTGGCAAAGAACGCTTGAATATTCCTAAAATTTCGTTTGACGATATCACGTTTTTGGAAAAAGAAATGGACCGGCTAGACGAGACATTACCGCCAATGACGCATTTTATACTTCCAGGAGGACACCCGACCGTGTCATACTGTCATATTGCACGTACAGTATGTCGCAGGGCAGAACGTTTGGCATCGCATCTTCATGAAAAAGAGCCTTTTGAACAAGAGGTGCTTTCGTATATCAATCGACTGTCCGATTATTTGTTTGTCTTGGCACGAAAATTGAACCAAGAGTTGCAGGCCGAAGAAATCAAATGGATTCCTAAAAAAAAGGACTAATAAATCTTAGTTTTCTTCGTTATCAAAATAGTAAAGCAAAACCATTGTTAATAAAATAGTGGAAATACTTTATAAAAGTATTGGCTATTTGCTTTAAAAAATTACTTTTGCAAAAATTTTAAAATCAAACATTTACCATGTATTGGACATTAGAACTAGCATCTTATTTAAGTGATGCACCATGGCCCGCCTCAAAAGACGAACTAATCGATTATTCCATTAGAACCGGAGCACCCTTGGAGGTGGTTGAGAACCTACAATCTATGGAAGAAGAAGGTGGAGAAATCTATGAATCCATAGAAGAGATCTGGCCCGACTATCCAACTGAAGAAGATTACCTCTGGAACGAGGACGAATATTAATAATATTACGTTAATTGAATCAAAAAAGTCTCATTTGAGGCTTTTTTTTTGTGTAATTTTGGCAGGCTATTGGCAGACAATGCCCCCAAAAGTAAACTGGAATGCCTTTTGCTTAACATAAGCGAATTATAATTCAACGAACCGTTACACTAAAAAAATTATAGAACCGTATCGAACTTTGGTCCGGTTTCAAAACAAATACCGCATTATGAGTTTTATAAATTCAGTTCTAAAGGCTTTTGTTGGCGACAAGTCAAAAAAAGATGTAAAAGAACTTCAGCCCTTGGTCAATAAAATAAAGTCGTTCGAAACTGCCATGGAAGCCTTAAGCCATGACGAATTAAGGGCCAAGACCTATTTCTTCAAATCAAAAATAAAGGAAAACCGCAAGGATCTCGACGATAAAATCGAGCAGTTGCAAAAGGAGGTAAAAGCCTCCACCGATATCGACAAAAACGAGGACACTTACGCTGAAATCGATAAATTAAAAGAAGAAGCCTTCAAAATATCGGAAGACACGCTTAACGAAATACTTCCCGAAGCCTTTGCCGTTGTTAAAGAAACTGCGAAACGTTTTGTCAACAACGAAAGCCTAACAGTGACCGCCTCTGAATATGACAGGTTGCTTTCGGGAGACAAAGATTATGTCACTTTGGATGGCGAAAATGCCATTTGGCAAAATTCTTGGGACGCTGCAGGAAAAGCGATCACCTGGGATATGGTACATTACGATGTTCAATTGATAGGCGGTATTTGTCTACATCAAGGTAAAATTGCGGAAATGCAAACAGGGGAAGGAAAAACTTTGGTCGCTACCCTACCGCTCTACCTAAACGCTCTTGCTGGACATGGTGCACATTTGGTCACTGTAAACGACTATCTCGCCAAAAGGGATAGTGCTTGGATGGCCCCAATTTTTCAATTTCACGGGCTATCGGTAGATTGCATTGATCATCATAAACCTAATTCAGATGGCCGCCGTGGGGCCTATAATGCCGATATCACTTATGGCACCAACAATGAATTCGGTTTTGATTATTTAAGGGATAATATGGCCCATACCCCAAAAGATTTGGTACAAAGACCACATCATTATGCTATCGTTGATGAGGTCGATTCGGTATTGGTAGATGATGCCCGTACTCCCTTGATTATTTCAGGACCGGTACCCGAAGGTGATCGCCACGAATTCAACGAACTGAAGCCAAAGATTTCCGATATCGTAAATAAGCAAAGACACCATCTAACCGGGGTACTGTCCGAAGCGAAAAAACTAATCTCGGAAGGTGATACCAAAGAAGGCGGGTTCCTGCTTCTACGGGTTCACCGAGGGCTTCCTAAAAACAAGGCCTTAATAAAATTTTTAAGCGAAGAAGGCGTCAAGCAGTTGCTCCAAAAAACGGAGAATTTTTACATGCAGGACAACAATCGCGAAATGCCCAAGGTAGACGAAGACCTACTTTTCGTTATCGACGAAAAGAACAACCAGATCGAACTTACCGATAAAGGCGTTGAATATATTTCAGGTACTGACAATAAAGATTTCTTTGTCATGCCCGATATCGGTGCCGAGATAGCAAAAATTGAGGACCAGAACCTTGACATTGAAAAAGAAGCCGAACGGAAAGAAGATCTTTTTAAGGATTTTACGGTAAAGAGCGAACGTATACACACCATGAGCCAATTGTTGAAGGCCTATACGCTATTTGAAAAAGATGTTGAGTATGTGGTGATGGAAAACAAGGTCATGATCGTTGACGAACAAACAGGTCGTATTATGGATGGCCGACGCTACTCCGACGGCCTGCACCAAGCCATCGAGGCAAAAGAAAATGTGAAGATCGAGGCCTTGACACAGACTTTCGCCACGGTAACCTTACAAAACTATTTTAGAATGTACCGCAAGTTGGCCGGTATGACGGGTACCGCGGTTACAGAAGCTGGCGAATTCTGGGAAATATACAAGTTGGATGTTATGGAGATCCCCACCAACAGACCCATAGCCCGAGATGATAGAAACGATTTAATCTATAAGACCAAACGAGAAAAATACAATGCCATTATCGACGAGGTAACAAAGCTTTCAGAAGCCGGTAGACCCGTGTTGATCGGCACCACCTCGGTCGAAATCTCCGAACTGCTTTCGCGAATGTTATCCATTCGAAAAGTGGAACATAATGTATTGAACGCCAAACTTCACAAAAAGGAAGCCGATGTAGTTGCAGAGGCCGGTAAATCAGGGGTGGTCACCATTGCCACCAACATGGCCGGTCGTGGAACAGATATTAAACTGACCGATGCGGTTAAAAAAGCAGGTGGTCTTGCTATAGTAGGTACTGAACGACACGATTCACGTAGGGTAGATAGGCAGTTACGAGGTCGTTCTGGTCGTCAAGGTGATCCAGGAAGCTCACAGTTCTACGTTTCATTGGAAGATAACCTAATGCGACTTTTCGGATCTGACCGTGTTGCCAAAATGATGGACAAAATGGGACTTGAAGAAGGTGAGGTCATTCAGCATTCCATGATGACAAAATCTATTGAGCGGGCTCAGAAAAAAGTAGAAGAAAACAACTTTGGGGTTAGAAAACGACTTTTGGAATATGACGATGTCATGAACGCGCAACGAGAAGTTGTATACAAACGAAGACGTCATGCCCTTCAAGGGGAACGATTAAAGGTTGACATTGCCAACATGGTGTACGATACCTGCGAAGTTATCGTAGAAACCAACAAGGCGGCCAACGACTTCAAGAATTTTGAATTCGAGCTCATAAAATACTTTTCGATTACATCGCCAATAAGCAGTGATGAATTCGCTAAAATGGGACCACAAGAAATTTCAAGCACTATTTATAAAACCGCATATACCTATTATCAGGGCAAAATGCAGCGCAATGCCCAAACCGCTTTTCCGGTAATCAAAAAAGTATTCGAAGATAATGCCAATAAGTTCGAGCGTATTGTTGTACCCTTCACCGACGGTATAAAAACCTTGAATGTGGTGACCAATTTAAAGGATGCCTATGAAAGTAATGGGGAACAATTGGTGACCGATTTTGAGAAGAATATTTCCTTGGCCATTATTGATGATTCTTGGAAAACGCACCTGAGGAAAATGGACGAATTAAAACAATCAGTGCAATTAGCAGTACATGAGCAAAAAGACCCTTTGTTAATCTATAAATTCGAGGCTTTTGAACTATTTAAGGGCATGATCGAAAAAGTAAATAAAGAGGTAGTATCCTTCTTGTTCAAAGGAGAATTGCCAAGCGGCAACCCGAACGATATACAAGAAGAAAGAACGGTGCAACGTCCAAAGGAAAATCTTCAGACTAGCAAAGAAGAGATTCCGAACAGCGATGAAAGAGCTGCCGAAAGTAGAGCCATTGGCCAAAACCAAGGAAGGCGACCTGCCGTTACGGAAACTATAACAAGAGATCGCCCCAAAATTGGCCGTAACGATAAGGTAACCATTAAAAATGTGATGTCGGGCGAAAACCGAACCGTGAAATACAAACAGGCCGAACCGCTTCTAGAAAAAGGGGAATGGGTGTTGACGGAACATTGATTTTAAACGAAGCTTATTGATACATGGCGACCTCAACGGTCGCCATTTTTTTTAGTCAAGCCTGTTTAAATTGAATCCATAAAAATCAATATCTTTAGAAAGTAAACTACCTCGGAGCATTTAAATCTCGATTATCTATTAACCAAAACATCCGTTCTATGACCAATTCACGACGCAAATTTCTAACCTCCATTAGTATGCTAGCGGCTAGCTCGGCACTACCCTTGCAGGCCTTTGAATTTGGGATGACCAAAAAATTGAAAATCGTCCTTATCGGTACCGGAATTCGCGGCACTACATTTTGGGGCAAACGCTTGGTCGATGAGTATTCAGATATTTTGGAGTTTGTTGGTATAGCCGACATCAACCCTGGAAGACTGGCATATGGAAAAAAATATATAGGCGCAAACTGCCCTACGTTTAGCAACTTCGAGGAGATGGTAAAAACCACCAAACCAGATCTTGTAATTGTTACCACCAAAGACTCCACCCACCATGAGTTTATCATCAAAGGGCTTGAAATGGGTTGCGACGTACTTACCGAAAAGCCCTTAACTACAGATGAAACCAAATGTCAGGCTATTCTCGATGCCGAGAAAAAGTCGAGCAAGAATTTGATCGTTGGGTTTAACTATCGATGGAGCCCATATGCAACAAAAATCAAGGAACTTTTACAGCACAACTCGGTTGGCAAAATTACTTCGGTCGATTTTCATTGGTATCTGAACACCTACCATGGGGCATCATACTTTAGAAGATGGCACGGGCAGTTAGAAAGTGGAGGCTCGTTGTGGGTGCACAAGGCTACGCATCATTTCGACTTGTTGAATTGGTGGATTAACTCTGAGCCCAGCGAGGTTTACGCCTACGGCGACCTGGAGTTTTACGGGAAAAACGGACCTTTTAGGGGAGCGAATTGCAGAACATGTGAACATCAATCCAAATGTGATTTTTATTGGGATATAACCAAAGATGAAAGTTCCATGCGATTGTATGCCGACCACGAAAAACACGATGGCTATATTCGAGACAATTGTCTTTTTAGGAATGAGATCAACATTTACGATAAAATGTCGGCCCAAATTAAATATGCGAACAATGTAGTCGTCAATTATTCATTGACCACCTACTCCCCATTTGAAGGATGGCGCATATCATTTAATGGCACAGAAGGTAGACTGGAGGCTTGGTTAGACATTCCGTACAATAAAAACATCAACCTTGACCAAGCAGACCTTCATGCCCAAGAAATGGAACAGAATGAAGGCCAAGAATTTCATATTGAGCCCATCATTGTTCACAAACTTTGGAACGAGTTTGATACCTTAGAAGTTAAAACCGAAAAAAGCGGTCATGGTGGTGGTGATGGCAGACTTCAGGACCAAATATTCAGAGATACTGGAACCGTGGACCCCTACGGCCG
>JBATIN010000223.1:0-3836 GCA_049667765.1 Flavobacteriaceae bacterium | reverse complement strand
TCGAAGATTGGTATGAGAAGCTTCCAAAAATATTCGCTCCAGCCAAGCGAATTTTCCTTCCCGAAGAAATTGCCGAAGGAGCGTTGTATCTGCTTTCAGATGCCTGTGGGCCAGTAAGCGGGCAGGTGTTGGAGTTGGAACAGTTTCCGATGATCGGAAGAAATCCGCCCAAAGAATGGGAAGGATCTCACTTATAACCTAAAAACAAGAATTCTACTATGCCAAAACTAGCCGTATTTCCGAAAGCTTTTATGCAAGCCCTCTGTAAAGATGGCACCATGAGGGTTTCCGAATGGATCGACCTCGCCTGTAATTTAGATGTAGATGGTGTTGAGTGGTATGCCGGCTTCCTTGAAATGTCGGACAAAGCTAATTGGTCTAGGTTTAGAACTGAGGTAGAAGGCTATGGCAAACAAATTCCGATGCTTTGCTGTTCTCCTGATTTTACGCATCCTGATACTTCTTTTCGAAAATATGAAATAGAAAAACAGCTACGATGGATTGAAATGACCCATGTTTTGGGCGGTTCGTATTGTCGTGTACTCTCTGGTCAACGCAGGCCTGAACTTTCTATTGACCAAGGTGTGAACTTTGCGGTCGAATGCATTAAAGCCTGCCTTCCTACGGCACAAAAATTAGGCATAACCTTGATATTGGAGAACCATTATAAGGATGATTTTTGGGAATACCCTGAGTTTGCACAACAAATGGAGGTATTCTGTCAATTGGTCAACCGAATCGAACATCCTAATTTTGGGGTGAATTATGACCCCAGCAATACCTTTTTAGCTGGAGAAGATCCTTTAGAATTGCTGTATCGCATATCTGATCGGGTTGTCACCATGCATGCGAGCGACAGATATTTGATCGAGGGCACCATAGAGGATTTAAGAAAAGAAGAAGGCGGTGCTTTGGGCTATGCAAAACGTCTTAGCCATGGCGAAATTGGCAAAGGACTCAATGATTATGACGCGATTTTTACAGAATTAAAAAGGGTAGGGTTCGACGGGTGGATCAGTATCGAAGACGGAGTCGATGGAATGGATCAATTGGAACGTAGTGTGACCTTTGTACGAAAAAAAATCAAGCAGTATTGGCCTTAATTCGATAATCGAAATCTAAATGCTTTGAATCTTGCATCGAAATTCTAAGGCTATGAGCATCCGAATGCCCTGTGGCAGTTGACTTTACGTTTTAATGCGCTTTCGCTTTGTAACGCCGAAGACTACTAAGCCGATGACGATCAAAAGTCCACCGACCAATTGAATGACGTAAATCCGTTCCCCGAACGGAAATGCCAAAAGCACCGTAAACAAAGGGATTAGGTTCATGTATAAAGTCGAGGTCGTAGCTCCTAAACGAACGACACAATAATAAAATGCAGAATAGGCGACCCCCGTTCCCAAAAACCCCATAAACAAAATGCTGGCCCAAAAGGCCCAACCCGTCGGTATCGGTGTGGTTAAAAATTCGGGCACAGCAAAAATAGCGAACAGAACAAACGCCATTAAAGAGGTAATCGCCGTCATGACTATGGCATCGACATGCGCTAAATATTTACTAACGATAACCTGGCTTAAAGAAAATACCACCGCCATGGCCAGAATATAGATATCCCCAATCGTAAATTGTAGGGCTACAAGAGTTTTAAAGTCACCTTTGCTTAAAATGACCGCTACTCCCACAAAGCTAATGACAATAGCCACCTTTTGTAGCAAGGTTAAAATATTTCTCTGTAAAAAATAGGTGAAGACGGCAGTGATCGCAGGGCTGGTGGCAATAATCAAAGATCCATTGACCGCGCTGGTCGATTTTAATCCTAGATTAAAAAAATAAATCGTCAAAAAAATACCGAAAAACGAGGTGAGGAATATATACCAATACTCCTTGGCCGTAAACTTAAAACGTTGTCTTAGACTGCCAAATTGAAAATATAAGATGATCGCCAAAGAGATTACCCCGAACAAAAACCTACAGGCTGCGACCCCAACGGGACTATAATATTCCAATGCTATTTTTACGACATGAAAATTCACGGCCCAAAACAGCATGGTGCTAATCAACAGGGCAATGGCAAGGCTCTTCTTCATTACGGATTTTCACTTTGTGTGTTACACAAATCAAAAGTAATTTGTTTTGGACAACCAAAAACTATTATTTTGGCCAACAGTATAATTCGTTAAGTACTAAAGCATCTTTATCTTTGCAACCCTTATGCCAGCTAAAGAACACCTTCATTTTAAGCTTTATAAACCTTATGGCTTACTCTGCCAAATGGGTTCGAATGACCCTAAAGAAAAACGAGAGAAAAAATTCTTGGGCGAGCTTTATGATTTTCCTGAAGGATGTATGGCGATTGGCCGCTTGGATGAAACCTCAGAAGGCCTATTATTATTGACCACCGATGGTAAAATTTGTGATAGGATCAATCGTTCCGGTATTGAAAAAGAGTATTATGCTCAATTGGATGGTGAAATCACCAATACCGCCATTGAACGTTTAAAAAAAGGGGTAGAAATTGGTTTTGAAGGGATCAAATACCAAACAAAGCCCTGCATTGTACAAAGGATAGAAGATCCAAAACATTTTCCGAAAGCTGATGTCAAGATTAGGGCCGGGCGACATCGCCCCAGTTCATGGGTAAGTATCACCGTTACTGAAGGGAAATTTAGGCAAATTCGTAAAATGACCGCAGTAGTTGGTTTTCCGACCCTTAGGCTTGTTCGTGTTCGTATCGCCGATTTCAACCTTGAAGATATCAATCTAGGAGAGGTTAAAAAAATCATGATTCCTTAATTTTGATAAATATTAAAAAGTAACCAAGGCTTATTGTACTTTCACCCTTGTGAACTCCAAAAAAAAACAAATCGATCATGTCAGACACCAACACCATCAGTTTAGCTAAGCGTCCTGTTGGACTTCCAAAACTATCGGACTTTAAATTCAGTGTTGAAAAATTACCGAATGTTGGAAACGGTGAACTATTGTTGCAATCAAAACTCTTTTCGGTGGACCCGTATTTAAGGGGAAGAATGAACGATGCGAAATCCTATATTCCGCCTTTTGAACTTGACCGGCCTATTGTTTCAGGAGGTATTGCCGAAGTCATGGTATCAAAAAACGACAGTTTTAAAAAAGGCGATTTTGTCTCGGGCATGCTATCCTGGAAAGAACAACAAATTTCAAATGGTGAAGGGTTGCTTGTGGTAGATGCTCAAAAAGCGCCGCTTTCTTCTTATTTAGGCATTTTAGGCATGACTGGCTTAACTGCCTACTTGGGACTTACCGAAATCGGCAAACCAAAAAAAGGGGAGACTTTATTGGTTTCCGGCGCCGCTGGAGCGGTAGGCAGTATTGTAGGTCAAATAGGAAAATTAATGGGGCTACATGTGGTTGGCATTGCGGGTAGCGATGAAAAAGTTGAACTTTTGACCCATGAATTAAACTTTGATCGTGCCATAAATTACAAAACAACGTCCGATATGGTCGCTGCGATTCATAAGGCTTGCCCTAACGGGGTGGACATTTATTTTGACAACGTAGGCGGTACTATTTCAGATGCGGTACTTTTTACCCTAAACGATTTCGCAAGAATCGTGCAATGTGGCGCCATTTCTATTTATAATGAAACCGAAATGCCGAAAAGCGTGCCGGTGCATACTTTTTTAATTCGCAGAAGGGCATTGATGCAAGGGTTTATTATTTTCGATTATGCAGAAAAATATCCGCAGGCAATTCAACAATTATCGCAGTGGTTAAGTGAAGGTAAATTGAAATATTCGGAGACTATCGTTGATGGCTTTGAAAACATTCCGCAGGCCTTTATTGACTTGTTC
>JBATIN010000222.1:0-9616 GCA_049667765.1 Flavobacteriaceae bacterium | reverse complement strand
ATGTCGCAAATATGCTTTTGAATACTCACGGTCTACAAAAGTAGTGCCCAGCTCATCGATGGGAGAAAAATCATCCTCCCATTTTTTATTTTTGATGTTAATGGTGCCATGTGCTGTAAAAAGCATGCCGTTCCTGGCATTTCTTGTGGGCATTACACAATCGAACATATCAATGCCCAAGGCTATATTTTCAAGTATATTTATCGGCGTTCCAACGCCCATTAAGTACCTTGGCTTGTCTTCTGGCAATATCTCGCAGACGACCTCGGTCATGGCATACATTTCTTCTGCCGGCTCACCAACTGAAAGTCCGCCTATAGCATTACCCAACGCCCCGGCATTGGCAATATATTCGGCCGACTGCCGCCGAAGATCTTTATAGGTAGAACCTTGAACAATTGGAAAAAAGGTCTGCTGATAATCATAAGTCAGTGGTGTTTTCTCTAAATGTGCAATACAACGATCCAACCATCGATGTGTCATATGCATCGAACGTTTGGCGTAATTGTAATCACAAGGGTAGGGTGTACATTCATCAAATGCCATAATAATATCGGCACCGATTTCCCTTTGAATTTCCATGACGTTTTCGGGCGTAAAAAAATGAAGCGACCCGTCGATATGTGATTTGAACTTCACCCCTTCTTCTTTGATCTTTCTGTTGGCGGAGAGCGAATATACTTGGTATCCGCCACTATCGGTCAAAATATTTCGGTCCCAGCCCATGAACTTATGAAGTCCGCCAGCCGCTTTTATTATAGGTGATTTTGGTCTTAAAAAAAGGTGATATGTATTGCCAAGAATGATATCGGGATTGATTTCTTCCCGAAGTTCTTTTTGATGTACCCCTTTTACCGAAGCGGCAGTACCTACGGGCATAAAAATTGGGGTTTGAATGCTTCCGTGATCCGTTACCATGGTACCGGCACGGGCCTTCGAGTCATTGTCGGTATGTGCTACTGTAAAAATCAAATTGGTGGATTCAAGTGGCAAAGATAACCAACTGAATCCCATTAAAAGCTAACAAAAAAATAAAGTTGACCCACATGAACTACGTTGATAAAATCTAATAACTACAATTTGATTCGCCATAAATTGCCCCTACTTTTGCAATTCAAAAATAGAACTAGATGCCGAAAATAGCCGAATTACAAGATATTGTCGTTCAGACGCGAAGAGACATTTTACGAATGGTGCATAAGGTAGATTCAGGACATCCCGGCGGGTCTTTGGGCTGTACGGAGTTTTTCGTGGCACTATATCATGAAATTATGGAGCTTAAGCAAGGTTTTGACATGGATGGTGTTGATGAAGACCTTTTCTTTTTATCCAACGGTCATATTTCACCGGTCTTTTATAGCGTATTGGCAAGAAAAGGTTATTTTCCCATAGCAGAATTAAACACATTCAGATTGATCAATTCGCGCTTACAAGGCCACCCGACCACCCACGAAGGTTTGCCTGGTATTCGGGTCGCTTCAGGCTCATTAGGGCAAGGAATGTCGGTTGCCATAGGAGCCGCGTTGGCCAAGAAACTGAACAGCGACGACCATATCGTATATAGCCTACATGGAGATGGCGAACTACAGGAAGGCCAAAATTGGGAAGCCATTATGTACGCCGCTGGAAACAAGGTCGATAACCTTATCTGTACTGTCGATAGAAACGGCCAACAAATCGACGGCCCTACCGAAAAGGTTTTGCCTCTCGGTAACCTAGGCGAAAAGTTCAAGGTTTTTGGTTGGGATGTGCTCGAAATTAAAGCAGGCAACGAGCTTAGCGAAATCATAAAAGGTCTTCGTGAGGCCAAAAGTAGAACCGGAAAAGGAAAGCCTGTTTGTATCATCATGGATACGATAATGGGCAACGGCGTAGACTTTATGATGCATACCCATGCTTGGCATGGTAAGGCTCCTAACGATGCCCAACTGGAAACAGCGCTAGCTCAAAACCCTGAAACTATAGGGGATTACTAACCTCATAATTCCGCCAGCTAGCTGGGGATTTTTAGAGTACCGTATTACAATTTTAAGATAGTTAGAACAATTAATTTTCTCCCCTAGGGAGGCCAAAACTGGCTTATGAAAAAATATATAGATCAAGGTAAGAAAGACACACGAAGTGGTTACGGTGATGCAATGACCGAATTGGGAAGAACGAACCCGAATGTGGTAGCACTTTGTGCCGATTTGATCGGTTCGTTAAAAATTCAAGATTTCATCAACGAAAACCCTGATCGTTTTTTTCAGATAGGTATTGCCGAAGCTAATATGATGGGCATAGCAGCCGGACTTACCATAGGCGGTAAAATTCCTTTCGCAAGTACCTTCGCAAATTTTGCAACAGGTAGGGTCTATGACCAAATTCGACAATCCATAGCCTATTCAGATAAAAATGTGAAAATCTGTGCTTCACACGCGGGTATTACCCTGGGAGAAGATGGCGCCACTCATCAAATTTTAGAAGATCTGGGCCTAATGAAAATGTTACCGGGCATGACAGTGATCAATCCTTGTGATTATAACCAGACCAAAGCGGCCACCATGGCCATCGCCGATTTTGAAGGTCCCGTTTATTTACGGTTCGGTAGGCCTAAAGTGGCTAATTTTACCCCTGTAGACCAAAAATTCGAAATAGGAAAGGCATTAATGCTCAGTGAAGGAACCGATGTTACCATCATTGCAACCGGGCATTTGGTATGGGAAGCGTTAACCGCTGCCGAAAATTTAGAAAAACAAGGCATTTCTGCCGAAGTGATCAACATACATACGATAAAACCACTCGACGAGGCAGCCGTGTTAAAGTCTGTTAAAAAAACAGGCTGTGTTGTCACCGCCGAAGAACATAACTTTTTAGGAGGCCTTGGTGAAAGTATTGCCCGCACCCTTGCCACACAACACCCAACCCCTCAAGAATTTATTGCTACACAAGATACCTTTGGCGAAAGTGGTACGCCAGAACAACTTATGGAGAAGTACGGACTGAACAATAAAGCTATTGAAAAGGCCGTTTTGAAAGTATTGAAAAGAAAATGACAATGGTATCGTTTTTGATACCGTTGAAGAAGGTATTAAATACGAGAACATATGAAAAGAACACTTCTACTAGCAGTATTTGCTATGGTAAGCATTTCTGCATTTGCACAATTCGGCTCAGAATTCGGTATTAAGGGCGGACTTAATTACGGTGCCAATGGCAACTATTTTGAATCGGCCGAAGCCATGGCCAAACACCCTGATAGAAATATAGGCTACCATTTCGGTATCTTCGGGAAAATAGGAAATCGCCTTTACTTTCGACCAGAACTGATATACACCAAGACCCAATCTGATTATGATGGTCAAAACTTTGACATGAGCAAATTAGATGCGCCCATGTTGTTGGGCTTGAAAATCATTGGCCCAGTACACTTATTTGCAGGCCCGGCTTTACAATACATTCTAGAATCTGAATTTGACGGTATCGCCATCAATACCATTGAAAAGGATTTCTCAGTTGGCCTTCACCTTGGTGCAGGGGTAAATTTAGGAAAACTAGGTGTCGACTTGCGCTATGAAAGAGGTTTCAGCGCCAATGAAGCCGAATTCATCAACACCAACATCACGGCTATACCTACGAGTAGGGTCGACACCAGGCCCGATCAAATAATATTGAGCCTATCGCTAAAGTTATAGGGGCTGTAAACTAAAAGTTCCGCAACGATTTGGTTTTCGTTGCGGAACTTTTTTATTTAACTAGTTTTTTTAACTATCTGCATCTAAGTAATCGGGTGTACCATCCCCATCGGTATCTGGGTAGGGAAAAATAATATTTCCTTGGTCATCGCTGATTTCGTCTCGTGTAAGAATCCCATCATTATCGTCATCAGAGTCTAAATGATTGGTTAACGAGCCCGTAGATGACGCATCACCATCAGTATTGTCATTGTTCAAGTATCGATCTTCATTCAAATCTTCATTAATCGAAGGTATACCATCATTATCATAATCGGTATCTTCAATAACCAAACCAAGTTCAATCTTAAAAATCAATGGGTCATAAATGGCAATTATCGATTTTGTTTCATTATAATATCCCAAACCCGATGGCATAATAATCATTCCAATGCCCGTGCCGGAAATTTCTGAAGTACCATCTTCATTGACGATAATCTCACTTCCTCCCCTAAAATTAGCTATTCCCTCCGCGTAGCCTTTTACATAAAAAGGCAGGTATTGCCAAGAAAAAACATCCTGCCCATCAAAAAGCTTTGAAGAGAGCAAAGAACCTTCATATTTTACGTATACCGAATCTGCATAAGTTGGTTGTTTCCCCTCTCCTTCTCTAGCAACCAGATAATAATAGGTAAAGGGAATATTCTCTTCCCCCTCAGAAAGACCTAGGTTAGAAGCAGAAACATTGATGCTCTTTGATTCCATCTGGTTTATCAATGGAGTCTTATCACTATTCGAACCCGCTATGGTATCGAGTTTAATTTTAAAGTCAAAACCGGCCGGTGGGTTGGCAAACTCTTCATAGTTATAAAAATGGGTCTGCATAAATGCCTTTATTTCCACATCATTTTCCGCTGATACTTCGCTTAAGACCCTTGGTGGTACAACGACAAGATCAGTGTTATCGTCTTTTTTACATGACAAGGCAAAAACTAAAATCAATATCACGTAAATCGCTCTTTTCATAATCATCCTCAATCTTTTAAAGGCGGCAAGATACAATTTTCCCCTATTTTTGTTAGAGCGTTAACAAAGATTTTTAATTGTCATGCGAATCGATAAATACTTATGGAGCACTCGATATTTTAAAACACGTACTATTGCGTCGACCGCCTGCAAAAAAGGGCAGGTTAAAATCAACGGGCAGGTGGCAAAACCATCAAGAGAGGTGTACGCTACCGATAAAATAGTGGTCAGAAAGGATCAGATCAACTATGAGCTAACGGTATTGGACACTCCAGATAGTAGAGTAGGCGCTAAATTGGTAGATATCTATAGAAAAGATACCACCCCTAAAGAAGCTTTTGAACATAATGAACTTTTACAATATTCAAAAGACTATTACAGAAAAAAGGGCGCAGGAAGACCTACCAAAAAAGACCGTAGAGAGATTGATGGGTATTTAGAGGAGGAGTGAATAAATGGTTTGGGGTTTCAGGTTTCTTGTTTCAGGTTAAAAATTCGAAATACTCAATTAGACATATGTGGTCTAAAATACCCTTATAATCGAACTTTTTCACTAAAGCCCTAATCAACACAAGGCATAAACCTTTCTATCCTGAAACTTGAAACAAAAGAAACCTAAAACTCTTTAATCTCTTTGCTATCTTTGAAAGTATAATGAAGCCATTATGAAGGATAAAATATTGACCCACCAGCAAATTCAGCACAAAATAAGACGAATCGCCTACCAGATTTATGAAGCAAATGTCGATGAAAGCGAAATAATCATTGCCGGGATAGACGGCGGAGGTTTAAAATTCGCAAAAAAAATACAGCATGCCCTAGAAGAAATAACAGACGCTAACATTATACTTTGCAAGGTGAGTATGGATAAAAAGAATCCAGTTAAAAGCGGGGTAACCACTTCCATTGACGAAAAAGACTATACCGATAAATCCGTTGTACTGGTCGATGATGTATTAAATTCTGGTACAACCTTGATCTATGGCGTACATCATTTTTTAAGAGTTCCCTTAAAACAATTGAAAACCGCAGTACTTGTAAATCGAAATCATAAAAAGTATCCGGTAAAAGCCGACTATAAAGGTGTATCGTTGTCCACCTCGTTGCACGAACATGTTCATGTGCAATTTGAATCAAAGAACGATGCTGTTTTTCTAGACTAATACCGATTGGATCTCGGTTACGATTTCATCTGTACTTTTGGCATCACAAGAAATAATATGATTTGCTTGATTATAAAAAAAACTTCGTTCAAAAATATGTTTTCCAATAAACTCCACTAGCGCTCCATCTGGAACATTTTTTATTAATGGACGTTGTGCCTTCTCTTTTAATAATCGTTTAGTCAATTCATGTATCGATACTTTTAAATACACCATATTTTTTGTGCCCTGTTGCATGATATTTATGTTTTCGCCAAAACATGGCGTACCACCACCTGTTGAAAGCACTAGATTATCTTGCTCCCTTAAAATTTGCTGCAAGTATTCGGTTTCTTTTTTTCTAAAATAAATTTCTCCTTTTGTAGTAAACAATTCAGCAATGGACATTTGTTCTTTTGTTTCGATATAATGATCAAGATCTACGAATTCAAAAGCCAGTTTTGAAGACAATTTTCTGCCCAAAGTAGTCTTACCACTACCCATATAGCCCAACAAAACTATTTTCATCTGTTCAAATTTGATTTATTCGTTAATCGAGATTTAAATACTTCGAGGATTATCTCGAAATCAGAATGTTTTACCTTTTCAATGCCTCGAAAGCTTGCCTCCAAGTTAGTTTACACCCGCCAAAAGTAAAAATTTAAGCAGGATTGTGGCCATCTACGGATTAACCTCGAATATCTGGTAGAATCTTCACGACTAAATTACGTCTAGAATATTGCTCAAAATGCACATATTTCAAGAGAATTCAAAGAAAAGGGAAATTTCTATTAAAATCGACTTGTTAAATAAATTAATGATCTTATATTTGCAGCCGCTAACGGAGAAACTTCCACTAGTATTTACCTATCTTGACCTGGTAGCTCAGTTGGTAGAGCATTTCACTTTTAATGAAAGGGTCCCGGGTTCGAGCCCCGGCCAGGTCACAAAAGTTAAGTCGCAGACTTAGCTTTTTTTGTTTACATTCATAGTGAAAACAATGCGCACGTGGCGGAATTGGTAGACGCGCCAGCTTGAGGGGCTGGTGGCCACTAGGCCGTGGAAGTTCGAGTCTTCTCGTGCGCACTTTAAAACCAAGCAGTTAGCTTGGTTTTTTTTTCCATAAACTTTAGAATTCAGTCCTAAAACTTTTTTTGGGCTTAAAATGACGCTAACTACTACTTCAAAATAAAATATCATTACGAACATAGCTAAAAAATAAGTAATCTATTTACCTTAGTTTTATGGATTACTCTTGCTTGGCAATGTCATGTGAACTTGTCCGCTTTGATTATGTTAGGCTAGCCGATAAGCTTCCCATTTAATTTTAACGTATTGATAGGACTATCAAAGAAATAAAATTGTAGATTTGTTTAAAGTTTTTTCAATAACTATGAACAACGTTAAAAAACAATTCAGCATAAAAGATTTAGAGAACTTGACGGGAATCAAGGCGCATACCCTACGTATTTGGGAAAAACGATACGAATTATTAACTCCCGATAGAACAAACACCAATATTAGAACCTATAGTCTGGAAAGTTTACAAAAGCTGCTTAATATCTCTCTACTTTACTATGGTGGATACAAAATCTCTAAAATTGCCAAACTGTCAGAAGATGAAATTCCTGCTGAAGTCAAAAAATTAACAGCCCATAGTACCGTAAAAAGCCACGCTATTAATGCGTTTAAATTGGCGATGATCAATTTTGACCAGACTCTTTTTTTTAAAACTTATAACGAGCTGATTAAAGAAAAGTCATTTTCTGAAATCTTTAATCAAATTTTCATTCCACTTCTGAACGAAATTGGCCTATTATGGCAAACCGATTCGGTCACCCCTGTAAACGAACACTTTATAACAGGATTGATAAAACAAAAAATATTGATCAACACCGAGCTTCTACAACAAAATGAACCTAGGAATAAAAGCAAGGTTTTCGTGCCTTATCTTCCTGAAAACGAGATTCATGAAATTGGATTGATGTACGTGAACCACGAAATTGTACGTAGTGGTTATAAATCAGTTTACTTAGGGCAAACCGTACCCCTTGAGAACTTAAGGGATATTATGCAATACTTCAATAATGTAGTTTTTATTTCCTATTTTACCGTTGTACCGAACAAAGAAAAAATTAAGGGCTATTTAAAAGAGTTCGACATCATTAGAAAAACTGAAAAAGCATCGGCCGAATTATGGCTAATGGGCTACCAGACACAATTTCTAAAAAAAGAGACCTTGCCAAGTTATGTTCGGTTGTTCAGCTCCATTCCTCAAATATGTAAAGAATTTTAGCAAATCGGTGCAGTATGCAAAAAACTATTGCCATTATCGGTTCAGGATTTTCGTCCCTTTCGGCCTCATGCTATTTGAGTAATTTAGGGTATAAGGTTACAATCTATGAAAAAAACGATTCCGTTGGTGGACGAGCACGACAGATGAAAAAAGAAGGATTTACTTTCGACATGGGTCCCAGTTGGTATTGGATGCCTGATATCTTCGACAAATTCTTCGCCGATTTTGGAAAAAAAACCGCTGATTATTATACGTTAGACAAGCTAAACCCCGCCTATAAGATTTTTTTTAAGGACGATTCAATAAGTATTGGAGATAGCATGGAAAAAATATGTGCCGAATTTGAGCACCTAGAAAAGGGTAGCGCAATTAAATTGAAAAAGTTTATCGCGGAAGCCCAAGAAAATTATAACATAGCCATTAACAAAATTGTTTTAAGACCAGGTTTATCTCCACTAGAATTGGTGACGAAAGAGACTATTTTAAAAGTCGATCAATTTTTTAAAACCGTCAGTGGTGAAGTAAGAAAACAATTCAAGAATCCTAAACTAGTCTCAATATTAGAGTTTCCGGTGCTGTTTTTAGGAGCGAAACCCGACAAAACTCCATCGTTCTATAATTTTATGAACTTTGCCGATTTTGGTCTTGGCACTTGGCATCCTAAAGGCGGCATGTACGAAATAATTAAGGCCATGCATAGCCTCGCCGAAGAATTAGGGGTACAAATAACTACAAACGCTACAGTTTCGAAAATAAACGTGCAAGATAAAAAAGCCGTAGGTATACGGGTGAACAATGAAGATATCGCCGCAAATTTAGTTTTAAGCGGTGCCGATTACCATCATTCAGAATCGCTCCTAGGTCATGAATACCAACAGTACTCAAAAAAATATTGGGAAACTAGGGTTTTTGCCCCTTCATCATTATTGTTCTACATTGGTTTCAATAAAAAACTTAAGAATATCGAGCATCATAATTTGTTTTTTGATACCGATTTTGAACTACACGCCAAAGAAATATATGATAGGCCCCAATGGCCTACCGATCCCTTATTCTATGCGAATTTTCCATCGGTTACCGATCTAGGTATGGCGCCTTCAAATCATGAAACGGGTTTTTTTCTAATCCCCCTAGCACCAGGGCTTGAAGATACCCCTGAGCTTAGAGAACAATATTTTGACCTTATCATGACAAGGTTAGAAGAAAAAACAAAACAATCGATTAGCTCACATATACTCTTTAAAGAATCGTACTGTATCAATGACTTTATAGAGGACTATAATTCGTATAAAGGAAACGCCTATGGCATGGCGAACACCTTAATGCAGACCGCTTTTCTGCGACCCAGTTTAAAAAGCAAAAAAGTTGAGAACTTATATTTTACAGGACAACTTACCGTACCTGGCCCCGGAGTACCCCCTGCTCTTATCTCAGGTAAGTTGGTTTCTGAATTAATCGCTAAAAACCACCGAACGTAGTATGAAGGCCCTATTCGATAC
>JBATIN010000221.1:0-8225 GCA_049667765.1 Flavobacteriaceae bacterium | reverse complement strand
GAGCATGCTCGTTGATTTGCCAAAGCACATTCGTAAGCCATTGTTCAGTATTTTATCATCATATTCAGATGGTGCAGTGCGATTGCAAGACCGAAAATGGCATACCTACACCCTTCAAACTGAGGAGTATGATATACCTTATTTTTTAACGAAAGAACTATGAACACAACACAAAAAAAGGCCGGTTTTCTTTGGGAAGAATTTACATGGCCAGAAATCGAGGCCTATCTGAAAACCGTTGATACGGTAATTCTACCCTGTGGTGCCATTGAACAGCACGGCCCCCATTTACCGCTCGATGTAGATTATTATGATGCCAAATACATGGCCTATAAGGTAGCAGAGGCTTGCGAGGACCCCAAGCCGTTAGTGCTGCCACCGATTCCTTTCGGGGTGTCATACCATCACGAAGATATTAAAGGTACTTTGAGCGTTACCAATGATGCTCTGTCTCGGTTCGTATATGATCTGGGAATGAGCTTAGCCAAAAACGGAGTTAAGAAAATCATCATTTTGAACGGTCATGGTGATAATGCACCTACTTTAAGTTATGCTGCACAAATGATCAACCGAGATGCGAAGATTTTTGTTTGTGTCGATACGGGCGAAACCAGTGATGTTGATCTAGCTGCCATGATCGATACGCCCAATGATGCCCACGCAGGTGAAATAGAGACCAGTACAACTTTGGCTATACGCCCCGAAATGGTGCAAATGGATAAAGCATTGGATGCTACTTTGAAGTTCGGGAGTAAGTTTCTTGATTTTGATAACGAGCGTAGCGTTAGTTGGTACGTGCGAACCGATAAAATTTCTGAAAGTGGGGTAATGGGCGATGCCACCAAGGCCACAAAAGAAAAGGGGGAGAAAATGTGGGAGGTCATGATCCGTAACATGGTTCGTTTTGTAGAATCTATTAAGAATACTCCAATTGACGAATTATACCAAAAAAGATACTAATGCGCATTACCAAAATAACTTACGAGCGCTTAGAACTAGAACTTTCGGAACCGTACACTATTGCCTATGAAACAATATCAAGGGCAACTAACTTTATATTAAAGATAGAAACCGATGGCAAGCTTGTTGGGTATGGTTGTGCAGCACCAGACCCTGTTGTTACCGAGGAAACTGCTGATGAGGTCGATGAGGCGATAAGACGTACCATTATACCCTTTCTCCGCAATGAAAATCCATTTCATTATGCGCGTATTATCGAAGAATTGGGGTTGATGTTAAAAGGTAAATCCTCCGCTTTGGCCATGGTCGATATGGCATTGCTTGATTTGGTATCTAAAAAATGTGATGTACCTCTGTATCAATTTTTGGGCGGATATCGCAGTCGTATCGCTACCAGTATTACAATTGGTATACTTCCCGTGGATGAAACCCTCCGAATTGCCAAACAATATTTGGATCAGGGATTTTTCATTTTAAAGATAAAAGGAGGATTGAATTTAAATGAAGATATCGAAAAGATGTTGCGTTTACGCGAGTCATTCCCTGAGGTAATCTTACGATTTGATGGCAATCAGGGCTACACTGTTGCAGACGCAGTTGCGTTCGTTCAAGCTACTAAAAATGTAAAAATCGAAATTTTTGAACAACCTACCAAGGTAGGCAGCGATGAAAAAATGGGTCTGGTTACCCAGGGTGTTGAAATTCCCGTTATGGCCGACGAAAGCTTGAAAACTTTGATGGATGTTTTCAGACTCGCCAGAAACGAACGTATTGATATGATCAATATAAAATTGCAGAAGGTTGGTGGAATATTGGAAGCTATGCACATAAACTCGGTAGCAAAAGCTGCAGAATTGGAAGCTATGGTTGGCTGCATTGATGAATGTAGTTTGGGCATTGCCGCCGGATTGCATTTCGCCCTTTCAAGACCAAATATACACTATGCCGATTTAGATGGGCATTTAGATATGATCGATGATTCGTTCAAGGGTATTTTTAAAATAGAAAAGGGAATCATGTACCCATCCGAGTTTTCAGGATTGGGAAAAATAGAGTGATGGTTGCATTGAATTACTTACAACTTTTATACTACAGTAAATAATTCTTTAGGTGGCTCAAGAGCTTCCAATACGTGCGTTTTAGTTTATTTTCTTACTAATATTCGAACGTTAAAATTCTTTTTTACGAATAATTCAAAGAAAACACCTATAATTTCTTATTTGCTGTTTAAAATACAATTTTCGAATACTTTTATTATTAAAAATTAAGATTTTAAAATTAATTGTTAACTACCTTAAAATCAAATGTTTATATATAATATTTAACATATAATTAACATAATGTATGATGTAGTATGAATTAAAAATTACGTTAAATTTGGTAGGTAAATTCTTAGGTATGTAATACGATTATTTCTTTTGGACAACGATGCCAGCTTTTGGGAAAAGCACGGCTGAAACTTTTAATTTTTTAAAATTAGTTCAAATGATAGCAAAATTACTACCTATGGTACTTCTCTTCTGTGCCATAACTTCAACGGCACAGCAGAAATTAAAATTTACCTATGATACTGCTGGTAATCAAATTGTCAGAGAACGTGTTTGCATAACTTGTTTGAAGGCTGTTTTGCCTGTGGTGGCAGATTCCTTAGCTACAGAAAGTGTTGAACCTGAAATAGTACTCTCAAAAAATTTCGGGGTAATTGTATACCCTAACCCTGTAACGAATCTCCTTTTTGCAGAATGGCAACCCAACGCTTCACGTTTACCAGAGCAGTTCTTATTATTTTCTATGAATGGCCGGCTATTATCTAAATATTTGCCGACCAAAGGTTCGGTAGAGGTAGTTATTGACACTACCCCTTACCCACCTGGACTTTATATTCTTGAAGCGGTTTTTACCAACGGTGAGCAACGAAGCTTTAAGGTAATGAAAGAATAATTTGGGCACGCCGAATGAATTCTTTTTGCAAGCGTCTTAAAATTAAACGACAGTATAGGTTGAATTCAGGCCCAGCGACCCACTTCAAAAGTGTACCCTTCCGTATAGAACCTCCAAAACTAAAATTATTCCGTTCACAATGAAAAAATATTTACTTACCTCACTAGTTTTCTTAATCACTCTGGCAATTGGTGCACAGACCACTACAAACTATGAAGAAATTCCGCTTCAAGGTACACCCATCAATGTTACTGAACGAAAACAAGAAAATCCTGCGACAACATCGAGTCTAATTCCAGATCAATTGCCTCAAATGGCATCCATGGCCTCTGGCTCATCTTCCGGTTCTGCCATTTCAGAAACTATGGGAGAACTTTCTGTTTCTTTGACAGGAGGTGCGACCTACACAGTACCCATAAGTGTACCTCCCGGAATTAATGGCGTAGTACCTACCATAGCTCTTTCGTACAACAGTCAAGGAGGTAACGGACTGGCCGGTTACGGTTGGAACGTTTCAGGTGTATCGGTCATAAGCCGTATACCATCCACAAAATACCATGATGCCAATATTGACCCCGTCGATTTTGACAACTTGGATCGGTTCGCATTAGACGGTCAACGATTGATATTGAAATCGGGTTCCTATGGTGCAGCCAATGCTACTTACGAAACCGAAAATTATTCGAATCTAAAAATTACTTCTTTAGGCGTTTCTGCCTACGGTGCGGCTTATGGCCCTTCCTCTTTTAAAGTAGACTATCCCGATGGTTCTGTCGCCTATTATGGCTCCACGGCCAACAGTCAATCACGTACCGATTATGCCATCACTTTTTGGCAAAACCCGCAAGGCGTGCTTGTTGAGTATGGCTACTCTTCTGCTGATAATAGTTTGAGCATTTCATTTATTCGCTACGGGCATCGTACCGGTGGTACAGCACCTAATACCATAAATTTTGTATATAAGACACGCAAACGTGCAGAACAGGCTTTCATTGCCGGTACTGATTTTAGAAGAAAGACCATACTTTCTGAAATTAAGGTATTGACCGGTGCTACTGGCTATCGTAATTACCTATTGGGTCACACTTTCAACACTCTTGGCTATGAGCGTTTGACCAGTGTGACAGAAAAAAGTGGGGATAATGCCTTAAGTTATAGCCCGATATCTTTTTCATATGGTACCGAAACTCCCGCAACCCTAAGTCCTACTTCAATAAATACGACCTTAAGCGTATCGAACATTGAACAACGCAATGCCAATGTGGTGCCGCTGGATTACACCGGCAATGGAAAAATGGACTTTATTGTCTACCCCAAAAACAGATTGGAACGCACCAAATTCTGGATCTTTAAAGATATTTATTCAGGTAGCACTAACATCGGGAGCCAGGTACCCACATCGATTTTCGAGAGTATGTTTCCCGTAAGTTATCTGAACGCCGCCAATAAATTGGACAAGGCCCAGGGTTTTGCCCTGATTACACATACGGGCACGAATTCTGTCAACTTCAAGATCAACGGCCAAAGCACTTATGGCCCAGCCGCGCAGTACTACGAAAAGGTATGGTCAGCGCCTAGTTACACAACTACAAGTAGCTGTGAGGTGGCTCCTACTACCTACCGTATGCCAATGAATTACATCTCGGGTGATTTTAATGGGGATGGCCTTTCGGATGTTGTCGCTATCAACTACCCAACCTCTTATTTCAATTGCGTTACTCGTGTACCTACACCCACCAACCCTTGCGGTGGTGGCGGAAACCCACAACTGGCGAGTCCTTTGGCATCGCCCCAGACCGCAGCAGCTGCGGCCGCTTCTGGCGATTGTTGTGAGTGCTCCACTGTCTTCCAATCAAGTTCCACCGCCTATTTTGTCAATCTAGACCGCAGGTTGGCCACCGGCTTTACCAATACCGCAGGCAGCTTAGCAGTACCGCTATCGTATAGTCATCAATTACTTACCGCGGACGTCAATGGTGACGGCAAGACTGATATTCTTCAGTTCACAGCCGGTAAGCTCTATGTATATACGCTCAGCGCTAGCAATTCTTTACAGTTGTTATGGACAACCACCGACACAAGGATCAAAACCGAATACCAGCCTATGCTCGGCGACTACAATGGCGATGGCAAGACCGATTTCATGTACCCGACCGCAACCAATAGTACTACGTTCGCACTTTTCCGCTCGACGGGAGCTCAGTTTTTGAAAAATGAGGCCGTTTATCCATTTACTTACAAACTATCGACCACGGCCACAAGTCCGGTAACAACGTATAACCTTGTGCCTTCTGATATCAACGGCGATGGCCGTACCGACATGCTTGAATATAAGACCACTACCAATAATGATGGTTTGAACGGTTCACAAACCGTAAGTATGTACTATAATACCTTTTCAACGGCTACCGATGTTGCCCCGGCCTTTACTTATATTACGAACAAGACTGTTTCTGGTGATTTAAATCATTTTCCCGTACCGGTATACTTGACCTCTGCAGACAAAGCGAACAATAACCTTGATTTCGCCACCATAAGCAATAACCGGGTGTTCTATTTTACTTTTGGAAAGGATAATAGGGAAGATATGCTTCTCAGAAGTATATCGAACAACGGGGTTACCCATAGCGTTACCTATCAAGATTTAGATCCAGCTGCTGTGGGCCTTGACAACCAACCTGTATATAGCACTTTGTTAGATCAGCTATACCCCTATATCGATATTCAAGTAGCTAGGGGCACAAAAGTTGTGGTCGGACTGACCCGGGCAGTGAGCGGTACCACGACCATCAAACAGGTTTTCTCGTACCAAGGGGCGGTGGCGCACGCCGATGGACTCGGTTTCATGGGGTTCGTAGGGCTGGCAAGAAGCGAATGGAATACGGGCAATACCGACCGTATTTGGAGTATTACCAAACATGACATCCTTAATCGGGGGGCAGTAACCAGCGCCTATACCATACCGTATACCGTCAATTTCAGTAGCATTCCATCAGACTATATTACTAAGACCGCCTACATAAACGCCTCATCACTGTCTGCCAGCAAGGTCTTTAAATTAACAAATACCTCTAACGTACTCCAGAATCGCTTGGAGGGTACGGCTATAACTACCAGTTTTCTTTATGATGTTTATGCCAACCCTACAAAGATCACCACCGATTATTCAGGCCAAGGCACTAAGGTAATCGATATTACGTATGGTAACAGTACCGGGTCACCGTATTTTATGGGCAGGCCCCTTACGAGAAAAGAAACTACGACCATTAATGGAAACGCTTTTAGCACCGAGGAACAATATACCTATACTGGCAATCTGATTACGACCAAGAAAACCAAGGGTAACGGTACGGAGTTCGATACCGACGTGTTTACTTACGATGTTTTCGGCAACCTGACCAAACAGACGACCACCCCATTCGGCACCACTTCTAGGGAACTTCGTTTCGAATACGACCCATCGGGTCGGTATGTGACCAAAAGCTATGATGTGGAAGGAATGGCAACCAGTTATGAATATAACACGACTACGGGTTCGCTTAAAAAAGAGACAAGTCGTCATGGTCTGATCACACAGTTTTTTTATGATCCCTGGAACCGTTTGACCTCCCTTATCGACTATTTGGGTAAAACGGCTACAACCACCTATGTGGAGTCCTCTTATTCCTATACAGTTACGGCAAGTGCAGCTGATGGCGGAAGTACCATCGCAGTATATGATCCTTTAAAAAGAATGGTCAAGAAAAGTAGTAAAGATGTACTCGGACAATGGGTCAGCATAGGCTATCAATACGATAAGTTCGACCGTATATGGAAAGAGAGCGAACCTTACATAGGTACAGCGGCCGGTCAATGGAATACAACTGAATATGATTTCTACGGCAGGCCGAAGACCCTTACTTCTTATACCGGAAAAGTAACGAACATTACATACTCAGGTCAGTCTATAACAGTCAACGATGGTACAAAAACGGTTGTTACAACAAAGAATGCTTTGGGTAATATTACACAGGTAACGGATCCAGGAGGTACTATAAGCTATACGTATTTTGGCAACGGGGTAATGAAGACCAGCACTTTCGCAGGCATCACTATGACTATTGAACAAGATGGGTGGGGCCGTAAGACCAAATTGATCGATCCTTCGGCCGGTACCTACACCTATGCCTACAATGGTTTTGGACAACTTACAAAGGAAACTACCCCAAAGGGCGTTACCGATTACACCTATTCAACCGTTGGGCAGCAAACACAGAAAAAGGTCATTGGCGATGCGGGTACCAATATGACCATAACCTATGCCTATGATGCCACCTCAAAGCTACCTACGGGGTTAACTTTGACCAATGCCGACGGCAACAATAGTACCCATGCCTTTACGTATGATAGCTTTAAAAGGCTGACCTCCTCAATTGAAACAGGCGTTTATGCAAAGTATAGTAAATGGATCAACTATGATGCCTTTGGAAAGGTCTACACCGAAGAGAGTGAAGCTCGTTTAACTAGTAATAATAAGTTCAGTAAGATAAAGGTAAAGAACACCTATACCAATGGACAGTTGAAAAATGTAAACGATTTTACCAGTAACGAAGAGCTTTGGAACATTACGGGCCTAAATGCGCGAGGCCAAGTGACAACGGCTACAATGGGTACTGGCCTAAAACGCACAAATAGCTACGATACCTATGGCTACCTGACACAGGCACTTGCCCAAAAGAACGTAACCACAAGTGCGGTCGAGTTGATGAAGTTGACCTATAGTTTCAATGCCCCACGGGGTATTTTGAACAGCCGTGGCAACAGTATGTTCGCTTGGAACGAAACTTTTACCTATGACGGTCAAGACCGGCTCTTGAATTTTAACGACAACAACGGGGCCAAGAACCAGAACTATGACACCAAAGGCCGTATTGATGTGAATAGCCTAATTGGGCAGTATAAATATAGTACTACCAACTTTCAACAGACCGAGCTCATTCTGAACACTACGGGCCAAACCTATTACAATGATTATGCAGCCCAGAACATTACCTATAACGCTTTCAAGAGTCCTGTTGAAATAAATGAAGCCGGAAAGGATAGGTTGAGTTTTCAGTACAATGCAGGTCAAAGTAGGGCTACTATGTTCTATGGCGATACCAATAGTGATAAACTCTTGAGAAGATACCGAAGGCACTACTCTGAAGATGGTAGTATGGAGATCACCTGGGACAAGACTACGGGTAAAACTACCTTCGTTACCTATGTTGGTGGCGATGGGTATTCTTCACCTGTCATACGTCATTCCGAACAGAACACTAGTACTGTTGAGCAGTACCTGTACC
>JBATIN010000220.1:0-2043 GCA_049667765.1 Flavobacteriaceae bacterium | reverse complement strand
CGCCAATGCCAACATCATGGTCGCCACCAAATCGGTCGTAGAGGCCATCGGCATACTCACCGAAGGGTATAGCCACGGAGTAGCCGATTACGATTATTCGCTAACAGCGAGTAGAAAAAACATTCCTGTTTTAGTGGCCCCTGAGTATTGCGGCCATTGCGAGTTTGACCATAAAGATGCCTATGAAGGCTTCGCGGCCATGAGCTTTAAAGAACGTAAAGCATATTTATACAAACCAACAGGACTGGCATTTGATTCTTATTTAAAGTACATGCGTAAATTTTTTCCGTTGCGCTATGTACTCGTAGCATTTTTTGGGGCATTAAAACTATATTTTCCTAGCGTTTATTTAAAATTTTTCAGACACAGATAGTTAGCTTTGTACCCTGTACAAGAACAAAAGCCCACCTAAAGTTGGTAATGGACAGGTTTACCTGTCATAAACTTTAATTCAGCGCCAAAATGGTGCCTCAATTTATAAATCAGCATTAAGACACTATTAAGTGAAAATTCTCTACATACACCAATATTTTAGAACTCCCTATGAACCTGGCGGCACCCGCTCATATTGGATCAGTCAAGAACTTATTAAAAATGGACATGAAGTTACCATGCTCACGACTACCGAACGTACCATGGCCTCAAGGGTTGAACGTGAAACCATAGATGGGATCAATGTGATCTATATCAATATACCCTACAACAATTCTATGAGTGTTTTTGATAGGATGATGGCCTTCTTGCGCTTTATGATGAAATCTTTACGTTTGGCCTGGGCGGAAAAAAATGTGGCCTTGGTTTTGGCGACTTCTACACCGCTAACAGTCGGCTTTCCGGCGTTGGTGCTTAAAAGATTCAAAAAAATTCCCTTTGTTTTCGAGGTACGCGATTTATGGCCGGAGGTTCCTATTCAAATGGGAGCCTTGAAAAACAAGGTGATCATCGGTTTAGCCAAGTGGTTCGAAAAAAAGGTGTATAAAAAAGCCCAACATATTATAGCCCTCTCGCCAGGGATGTACGATGGGGTATTAGCTACCGGAATTGCTGCTGAAAAAATTACGATGATCCCGAATATGTCTAAAATTGATGAGTTCTGGCCCAGGAAAAAAAATGTAAAACTAATCGAAAAACTAGGCTTAGGCCAAAATTCGTTCAAAGTCGTTTATTTTGGGGCTATGGGCGCCAGTAACGAAATGACCCTTACCTTAAACGCGGCGCGGGCCCTTAAGGATAATGAACAAATAGAATTTTTATTCTTAGGGCATGGTGCCATGGAAAAAGTACTCAAACAAAGTGCACGTGAAGAAGGACTTAAAAATATGCACTTCTACGGCAATATTGCGATGAACAAACTATCGGAAATCGTTAATTTTTGCGATGTATCATTGGTTACCTTTTCGAACCTACCCATATTGGCCACCAATTCGCCTAACAAACTCTTTGATTCGCTGTCCGCCGGAAAGCCGATAATCGTAAACTCGCCCGGTTGGACCAAAGACCTTGTAGATCAGTATAAATGTGGTCTGTTCGTTAGGCCTGAAAACCACGATGAGCTTGTGGAAAGTATACTTACCCTTAAGAACAACCCCGATTTGGCAAAACAGATGGGCGAGAATTCGAGAGCACTGGCAGAAAACAAATATGACAAATCTATACTATGTGCACAATTTGCCGAAGTGATCAATTCAAAAATTTAACCTAGTTGGATGGAAAAAAGGGCACTTACAGGTTTTAAGAAATGATACTTTTTACAGTCTGACACATTTTCATCGCTTCGCCTTTCAACAAGTATAAACCTACTTTAGTCCATTTCTAATCATTCTGACCATATAATGTGTTTACTTTGTTCAACAATCCAACCGATTGGAAGCCCATCAACGGAGAAAATCATGTTTCTAGAATATGAAGATTGCATTATTATTAAGTAGGATAGAACAAACCGGGGTCACCACCCATACACTAGACCTGGCCAAGGGGTTAGTTGACAAGGGGCACGAAGTATGCCTAATAACTGGTGGAAAAATCGAAAATGCTTCCAGCAGG
>JBATIN010000219.1:0-2828 GCA_049667765.1 Flavobacteriaceae bacterium | reverse complement strand
TGTCGATTTGGTACGTGGATTACCACGCTCAGAAGAGAATCATGCAACCAATGGTTTAGAACTTGTAAATATCAATGGTACTAACTATTTATTAGTTGCGCAAGGAGGTCATACGAATGCAGGAAGTCCTTCCACTAATTTTGTATACATCTGTGAGTATGCACTTTCTGGCGCAGTATTGTCCGTAGATCTAGATGCAATAGAGGCTTTGCCTACTTTGTCCGACGGGGGCAGAAGTTACAAATACGATCTTCCAACATTAGACGACCCATCTCGGCCAAATGTAAATGGGATTACCGATCCGAATACAGCAGGGTATAATGGAGTGGATGTAAACGACCCTTTTGGTGGTAATGACGGACTTAATCAAGCCATTGTCGTTCCTGGCGGTCCGGTGCAGATATTTTCTCCTGGATATAGGAATGCCTATGATTTAGTGGTAACCCAAAGTGGAGCATTGTACGTAACGGATAACGGAGCCAACGGTGGTTGGGGAGGTTTCCCGGTCAACGAAGGAGGCGGTTCGGCAACCAATGCCTACGACCCTACTGAACCTGGAAGTTCGAGCCCTTCTGGCGGAGAACAAATAGACAATCAAGATCATTTAGAACTGGTTACGACAAATCTTCAGACGTATGTTCCGGGAAGCTACTACGGCGGACATCCAAATCCAACAAGAGCGAATCCGAATGGAGCCGGATTGTATGTAAGCCCAGCAGCGAACGGTAATGCAGGAGCGGTCTTCAGAACATTGACCTATGATCCAAATGGTTCTACGCCTGGCTCTACTACTAATGCTTCAATAGCTTTGCCCGCTAACTGGCCACCAGTGCAATCAGCCAACGCTGTAGAAGGTGATTGGAGAGCACCAGGGGTAAACAATCCCGATGGGGATGAAAATATTGCAGTCACTATTTGGGGTACCAACACGAATGGTATTGATGAATATACTGCCTCCAATTTTGGAGGAGCTATGCAAGGCAATTTATTGGCCGGTCATAGCTTAGGAAATATACGAAGGGTACAACTAAATGCAGGGGGTACACTTCAAAATTTGAACCAGACCTTCCTATCCGGCGCCGGTGGTAATGCGTTGGGAATTACATGTAACGGGGATTTGGACATTTTCCCAGGGTCTATCTGGACAGGAACTCTAAACGGAATAATTACGGTTTGGGAGCCTGCTGATACCGTTCTTTGTATCGATCCTGGTCAACCAGGTTATGATGCCAATGCCGATTATGACAACGATGGTTATACAAATCAAGATGAGGAGGATAACAATTCGGACCCTTGTAACGGCGGATCTGTACCTAATGATTTCGACAAAATTGCCGGAGCACCATTCGTTTCCGATTTAAATGATACCGATGATGACGCGGATGGTATATTGGATGCCAACGATCCTTTTCAATTGGGCAATCCCGCGACCGGTGGAAGTGACGCTTTTACCATACCCATCAGCAATGGCCTCTTCAATGACCAACAAGGTCTTGGGGGTATTTTTGGTCTAGGTATGACCGGGTTGATGAATAATGGAAATACAGGTCCTAACTGGATTAACTGGATTGATCAGTTAGGTCAAGGTCCCAACCCAAATGATATTCTTGGTGGTGCAACTGGTTTAATGACTTCACAGATGACCGCTGGTACAGCCTTGGGCACGAGCAATAATCAAGATAAAGGGTACCAATTCGGGGTACAGACCGATGTAAATACAGGGATTTTTACTGTAAGCGGTAACCTTATTAATTTTGCGGCACCTTTACAACTCTATGGAAATACATCGGCCATAGGAGGTGAACTTGGACATTTTATAGGAGATGGTACTCAAAGCAATTATATCAAAGTTGTTTTGACAACTGCTGGTATTACCGCTCTTCAAGAAATCAATGATGTTCCTCAAACTCCCGTCAATGTTCCGTTAAGTATAGCAAATAGACCTTCAAGCGATATTGTTTTTCATTTTGTGGTTAACCCAGCAAACGGTCAAGTGGTTATTGAATACTCGATTGACGGTGGCCCTAGAACTGCAGTAACAACGTTTACCGCTCAGGGAAGTATTTTGACCGCAATTCAACAAGCCAATCAAGATTTAGCCGTTGGTTTTATCGGTACGTCCAATACAGCAGGAGTAGAATTAGAGGGTACTTGGGATTTTTTGAGTGTCCTTGGTGAAGTTCCCACGGTAGAACAAGAATTTACCAATATTACCCGAGCAGTCAACGCCCCTAACGAAAATTTCGATTTGAATCAGTATTTCAATGATGATAATGGCGATAATAATTTGACTTACACGGTTTTTGCGAACACCAATACAAGTATTGGGGCTGCAATTGCTGGTAACACTTTAACTTTATCGTACCCTGCCAGTCCGGCGGTTTCCACGGTTACCATTCGAGCAACAGATGCGGATACATTTTTTGTTGATCAAACGTTCACAGTAACTGTAACCAATGGCCCTATTGTGCTCTATAGAGTTAATAGTGGTGGTCCTCAACTTGCTGCCATAGATGGAGGCATCGTATGGGATGCAGATACACCAGCCTCAAGTTCACCTTATTTGTCGGTTGCCGGAACCAATCAGTCATTTCCATCAGGTACTATTCCAGTTGATGGTTCGGTAAATCAAACTACAACCCCATTAGCCATTTATCAAACTGAACGATATGACGGATCGCCAGGGGCACCTAATTTTACCTATTCCTTTCCAGCAGCACAAAGTGGAAATTATGAAATCCGCTTATATATGGGAAATAGCTGGGTAGGTACATCTCAGCCAGGTTCTAGAATTTTCGACGTGCAAATTGAAGGAGTTACTTTACCAC
>JBATIN010000218.1:0-11469 GCA_049667765.1 Flavobacteriaceae bacterium | reverse complement strand
ATGCTGAGGGTGACCTTGGAAAATCCAGGTCAGCCTACCCTTGCTTTATCGGATGAAAACGGACTGAGTAATTATGGCGGATTGTTTTTTGATAATTCAAGGGCCGATGTCAGTCAAATGGCATTTTATGCCAACGACAGATGGAAGCTTCAAGATAGATTATACCTAGATCTTGGGCTACGCTATGAAACCATAGGGCATACGGGAAGCAAGGATCAATCGGCTCCTTTTCAACGCGATGGAGGGTATGACGGCGACCCAACTACGGAATACGACAACGGTATATCAGCACCTACAGGAGGCCGTGATTCGTTCGACTTCAACTATGGCTATTTTTCGTATTCTACGGCGCTGAACTATAAGATTGCTGATGAAGCTGCCATATTCGGTCGATTTTCGTCTGGGAATAAGGCACCAGAGCTGAATTATTATTTCAATAATTTTACAGAAGTGCCCATTAACCAGAAAGGCGAAGTACAAAGAATTACCCAGGTTGAACTGGGACTAAAATATAGTACTAATGATTTTTCGGCAACGGTAACAGCCTTTTGGAGCGAACTTAAAAATATCGCGGTCGCCGATTTCGCTTTTGATCAGGATAATAATAACGTTTTTTATACTCCTGTACAGTTCAATAATTCTAGAACAGTGGGTGTAGAGTGGGAGAGTGCCTTTACCCCGTTTGCTGAGCTGACCTTCAGGTTCAATGGTACGCTTCAAAATCCGATTGCCACGAAATGGACGGTGTATGATGCTGCGGGTTCTGTCGATGTTGCGGACGATGCGACTACTGACTATACTGATAACACGCTGCCATTTAACCCTAAAGTAATGTTTAACCTAGGTGCCGAGTATCAAAAAAATAAACTAAACGGATTTCTTAGATGGCAATATATGGGAGAACGGGAAGGAAACATTGCCAACGCCTTTCAGTTGGCCGCCTATAGTATTTTCAATGCCGGTATCGGCTATGCCTTGACCGACCATTTAACCGCCGATATCTTGGTGACCAATCTTTTTAATTCAGACGGTCTGGCCAATTTTTTTGGGGCAAATAGTTTTGGGGCCAGTGCGAATGGGGCAACTGCCGATTTTATAAAAGATAATCCTGATGCCAGTTTCGTGGTAGTGCCCATCTTGCCGAGAGGTTCAATGCTTCGTTTGTCCTATCGGTTTTAAAGATGGTTATTCGAAAAGAGAAGTCTTTTTTTCTTGAGGCGCCACAAATTGCCTAAAATAAATGGTGGAATTCGATTTTTCCCTAGACGCTTCTTTCCATTGTATCATGTCAGGAGATATTTGACTTGTATGGCACTTCAGCGATGCCATAGCCTTCTCGGCATCGGCATCCGAATAGTTTATTTGCACATTCAAATAGCTTGGGTCTTGACCGGCCAAAATTTTTCGTTCTGGTTCATCAATAAGGTTTGTAGGGTTGCCAACATAAAATAGCAGTTTTGTCTTTTCCCAAAGTTTGCTGGTAAACACCTGCGTTACCGAAGCACCGACCAAGCGATGGTCCATATGGGTGCTACCGCCATCGGGTCCCCAAGTAATCAAAACGTCAGGTTGCTTATCAGCAACTATCCCTTCAAGTTCAATGATCAACTGTCTGGCATGGGGTACATGTCCGTCATACCCTTCCGCAGCGCGAAGTTGATCATGATACTTAAGATGGATCAATTCAACGCCAAGTTTCTCGGCAGCACATTTCATTTCTTCTTTACGAACGGCTACCAGACCATCACCTGCTTCATAATCACTATGATCATTAGTACCTAATCTACCATCGGTACACACCACTAGATATACCTTTACGCCTTCATCAACATATTTTGAAAGTATTGGTGCAACCGTCATCTCATCATCTGGATGGGCGAAAATCGCCATTAACACCTTACCGTTCAACGCTTCTTGAGCTGTTAAGGGTAGGGTAAGATTTGTTAAAATAAACCAAGCGAAAAATAGGGTATTACGGTTAGGTCTCATTATCATTTTTTCTGAATTAATAGGTTGTTTTTAGGGCTTCGGTCATTTACTCCAGCGATTGAACGCTAAGGTTTTTTTCGATCCAATACGCATCGGTCCTAAAACCATAGGCTGAAGGGGTATAATCCCCAACAAACGTAACATTAGCTTTGTCGGGCACTGGTTGGTCCATGGCCCAAAAAACTCCGTTGATCAATAATCGGCGCACCCCTTCGTTTAGCATATCGGTGGCGGATCCAATGGTTGAGGTGAACGCTTTTCCTTTTTTACCATTGGGCAATTGATAGCTTTTTGTCCATGCAATGGGCATGAGTATGTCGTTGACCTTTAGGCCTTCCTTGTTTTCTGTGGCGAGTTTTGTATCGGTAGGTTTCATTCCGAAGAAAACATCCTCTTCATTAAATTCCCCATCTCGTAGTACAACTTGACCTAAAATAATAGGCAGACTATCCTCGGGTAGGGGTAAGCGCACCCCATATACATCTGTGGGACCCCAGATTTCTCCGCTTTCAATTCCATGAGTAATAGGGTTTTCTGCTGCGCCCTCAGCAAAAACTCCGCGTGTGCTTTGATGCTTGTGATGGCCATGATGGTTGACCCAATTTTCACCTAATACCAATCGACCGAATCCATCTGTCCATTCGGTTTTATCACCTTGATAGTAGTTGCCGTAATGTGCATAATTGGATGAGGCATCTTTCGCGAAATTAAATGCATGTGTTGCTGTTCTAATTCCTAGAACAGGCTTTCCTGTTTTTAAGTAATCATCAATATGCTTCATTTGGTTATCGGGCAAAGCGCGAAATCGGGTAAATATGACCATCATGTCGGCCGTATTAAGGGTTTCCAGCCCTGGAATATTGGTAACATAGTTTGCATTGACTATACCTGGTAGGGAAGGGTCTTGGGCGAATAGCACCGTACATTTGAATCCGTAATGGGTAGAAAGTATTTTTGCCAACTGTGGCAAGGCTTCTTCAGAACGGTATTCTTCATCCCCTGAAATCAAAACAATTTGTTTCGCATTTTTATCCTGTCCTTCAAAAACCAAGAATTCTTTGGGGGAGTCCTCAATTTTTTCAACTACGGCATCTTTCTTTTTTTCGCCACATGAGGCAATGACAACACAGAAGACCAATAAATAGAGTGTATTTTTCACGATTTAATTTTCAATTAATATGTTTTCAACCATCAAACTTCCATTCCCTTTTTAATAAACTGGTAGCCCTTAATATAGATTTCTTCAGCTGGGTCATAATCGCGCCAAACGTTAATGGCATTCGCAAATTCAGGAATTATAGTACTAAAGGCTTCAATGGTAAGCCATCCGTTATAATTGATTTCTTTTAGCGTGTTAAAAACATCGGTCCAATTCACTTGACCGCTTCCAGGGGTGCCTCGATCATTTTCGCTGATGTGTACATGTTTCAAGACTGGTGCAATGGTATGCAACGCTTCGGCCTGACTTTTTTCTTCGATATTGCTATGGTGCGTATCGTACATGGCGCCAAGGTTTGGGTGGTTAACACCCTCTGCCAAGGTTTTAAGATCTGCCATAGTATTGTAGAGGTAGCATTCGAAACGGTTTAAGGCTTCCGGGGCCAGAATAATATTGGCCTGGGCCGCATATTCTGCTGCTTTTTGCAGCATTTCTATACTTCGTTGGCGTTCTACTTTTGTGGGTGGCTGTCTTGTGAAATAGGCAAAACTCGAGTGGAAAGGGCCGCATATCACCTCTACATTTGCAGCGTTGGCCACGTCGATAGACCATTTTAATTTATCGAGACCAGCTTGTCTTATTTTTAGCTCTGGGCTTACAATATTCTCTTCCGGGGCCAAGCTTGCTACTGCGGTCACGCCCATTTCAATATTGGAAAAATGGTTACCCAATTTAGCGTAATGGGCCACATCGCCTTCGCCCAAAAACAGTTCAATGCCGTCGTACCCTGTTTTTTTAAGGGTGTCAATAATTGAAAAATGCTCCTCTGTTACGTGGTTCGTCCAAAGGAGCATGTTCATTCCGATTTTCATTCAATCCTAAATTTAATTCAGTACGCTATAGTTTTCAAAGACCTTATCAGGTATTCAATTTAGTGTGCCGCAGATGCTACCTCCGTATCGTTTTTTCTGTTTTTCATCCAGAAATATAGGATGGTAAATAGTATGATGAGAATACCAGGAAAAATTGTTAGTTTTTCAAGTGTATTCTGACCTGATACAAGTATCAATTCATCTCCGGTCAATCCAGTAGCTGCGGCGGCCTCTCTATCGCTATCGATCCACCCGCCAATAATGGGTTGCAACAATCCGTTCATAAACATTCCGATAGCACCTATGATAGACATTCCTAAAGCACCGCTTTTGGGTATTTTTGCGGCGACGAAACCGATCATATTTGGCCAAAAGTATGCAATCCCCAAAGCAAAAAATATTGCTGCAACATACGCCATTGCCCCAGTCTGCGTACTAAAAAGATATACGCCAATTGTGGCTAAAATTGCTGAACCTAACAACACCCCAACTTGATCGAATTTTTTGACCATATCACCACCAAAATACCTGGCAACTGCCATTAAACCTGCGGTTAAAGCCAATATAATCATAGGGTGTGCCCCACTTTTAGCTAAAATTAAACTCACCCATTGATTAGGGCCAAATTCAGAAATTGCCGTCAAGCACATACAAAGTGCGATAAAAAGGAATATCGGGGTGGCCATAGCCTTTAAATTGCCTGAAATTGTAGCGGCTTCTTGAACTTTTGCTTTAGGCCAAGTCTGGCCAAAAAACAAGAAGGCGTATATAAGCGTTGGAACTAAAAGCAACCATACCTGGTCTCTACCTATTATCCCAAGTGTACTTGTCATAAATCCTGAAAGCAAGCTGCCTATGGCAATGCCGCCGGGAAACCACATATGAAAACGGTTCAACATTTTGCTCATTCTGTTGCCTTGGTACGCATCGGCAATCATGGGGTTACACGCTGCTTCCGTACATCCATTGCCTAACCCTATAAGTAGGTTTGCTATAAGTAAACCAACATAACTACCTGAAAATATAAGTGTTATGATTCCTATAGCGTGAGCAAAAAAGGCAAATTGCATAATTACCTTTCCGCCTACTTTATGATAGATTAAGCCACCTACTATCATGGAAATGGGAAAGCCTAAAAACCACATGGAAGCAATCAGTCCTGCCTGACCTGCCGTTAATCCTAATTCGGTTTTAAGCTGATCTAAAATGCCTGCCGCAATGGCAAAAGAAAAAGCGGTTGTAATTAAAGCAAAGCAGCTTCCATAAAAAAGCCTGTTCGCGTTTGAGGTTAGCGTGTTTGAATTCGTTTCCATAATTAATAGTTGATTGGTTTGTATTGTTAGACTTTATGGTTGTAGTGCTAATTCAGCCTATAAGTTTACTTACTTTTTTGCTATTATCATAATTATTTTAATGTAGTCTTGGTTGTTTGACACAAAATAACCCACTGTTTTACAAAACCAGCAATTAATATTCCTTTCTATTAGTGATTTTTAATTAAATTAGTGATCTTGTGTACGTACACATTTTTTTATTAAACTTAAAATTCAAAAGTGCTATGCAGCAAAACAACTATCCTAAATTACATAACGCCTCTTGGCCCGGAGTGGTGGGCAAAGGTCCCGATTCTGAACCACCTATTGACATCGATACCATGATTGAACTTACGGCAAACGCCGAAGTGAATGGCGTAAAGTTCGATGGATTCGACCTTTTTGTGGCCGATCCACATTTAGATATTGATGCGTCAGACGATGTCATCAAAATAATGGCAGATAAGGCCAGGGCCAAAAATTTGGAAATCGGTAGTCTGGTAGCACCCATTTGGGCGGGTACCGGTGGTGGATCCGCTATGGGCTCTGCCGAAGAAAGAAAACAATTTGTTTCGCAAGTACGTAAGGCTTGTGAAATAGGAAAAAAGTTAAGGGATATTGGTGTTAGGCCAAACGGTGTTGTCCGTATAGATTCTTCAGTTGACCCCGAAAGTTGGGCAAAAGATGAGGTAGGCAATACCAAATTGATTGCCCAGACCTTTCGCGAAGCCTGTGATGTGGCCGCTGATTATGGCGAATCATTGGCAGCCGAAGGTGAGATTTGCTGGGGAGGGATGCACGGTTGGAAAACCATGTTGAGAACTTTGGAAGCAGTAGACAGGCCCAACATCGGGTTTCAAGCAGATATGGCACATACCTTATTATATCTATTAGGATACAATAAAGAGGACGAACGCATATTGCCAAAAGATTTTCAATGGAAAGATAGGGCAACGTTGACGGAAGGATTAAAAACCTTAACGGCCGCTTTACGTCCATGGACCATTGATTTTCACGTTGCGCAAAATGATGGAACTGTTTTCGGCGCTGGTTCACATGATAAAACAGGGCGACATTGTCAAGCTGCCGACCCAAACGGGAAGCTGGATATTGCTGTTGATGCAGGCCATTGGCTACGCGATGAAAACGGAATTCTAACTAAAAAGTTCAAACACATTTGTTGGGACGGTTGTATGTTCCCGAATGAGGTGATGATGCAGCCCAAAACATGGAACGATATTTTAGGCGCCATGTTAAGAGTTCGCGAGCTTCACGGCTGGTATGAAGCGGAATAATACCATGATTAATTTTACAAAAATATGAGTACGAAAAAAGAATTAAGAATTGGCCTGGTAGGCTACGGCTTTATGGGGCGAACACATACCAATGGCTATAAAAGGGTAGGCGATTTCTTTTCGGAATTAAAATACCGACCAGTGTTAAAAGCAGTGTGTGCAAGAAATGAAGAACGGGTAAAAGCTTTTGCCGAACAATGGGGCTTTGAATCAATTGAAACTGATTGGCGAAAATTGGTTGCTAGAGCTGACATTGATGCCATTGACATCTGTACCCCCAATAATATGCATGCCGAAATTGCAATTGCCGCTGCAGAAGCTGGTAAAATGGTGCTTTGCGAAAAACCTTTGGCACGGACGGTTGCCGAAGCGCAGCCCATGGTCGATGCCGTAGAAAAAGCTGGGGTTCCGAATACGGTATATTACAATTATAGAAGAATTCCGGCAGTTACACTGGCAAAACAAATGATCGATGCGGGTAAATTGGGTAAGATTTTCCATTATCGGGCCAATTTTTTGCAAGATTGGACGATTAGTCCTGAATTGCCGCAAGGAGGTGAAGGACTATGGCGGTTGGATAATGATTCGGCGGGTTCTGGAGTTACCGGAGATCTGCTGGCCCATTGTATCGATACCGCCATGTGGTTGAACGGAGGAATTAAAGATGTTTCGGCCATGACGGAAACCTTTATTAAAGAGCGGGTACACTCGTTGACAGGTGAAAAACAAAAAGTGACTATCGATGATGCCTGTCTTTTCCATTGTCATTTTGATAACGGCTCATTAGGGCTTTTTGAATCTACCAGATATGCTCGTGGTCATAAAGCTTTATATACTTTTGAAATAAACGGTGAGCATGCTTCCATAAAATGGAATCTTCATGATTTGAGTAGGTTGGAATATTTCGACCATAGAGACGAATCCAAAGAAAGAGGTTGGCGCTCCATTCATGTTACCGATGGCGATCAACCTTATATGGACAAATGGTGGGTACCTGGATTATCTATAGGATACGAACACAGTTTTGTGCACCAAATCGCTGATTTTCTAAAGAGTTTGGAGGATGGAACACCGTGTTCCCCTACCTTTAAAGAAGCCCAAGAGACCCAAAAAGTATGTGAAGCCGTTCTTGATTCGGCAAAAACAAAAAGCTGGAAAGATACCGGAGTCGACTGGAAAGGGTAAGCAAGCAGCTGTTAGTTGCAGTTGGCAGTCGCAGTAAGCAGTTTAAAACTAAACCTGAAACGAGAAACTATCAACCAGAAACGAACAACCATCAACCATCAATGATATTTAAGCATGAGTGAAAAATTAAAAGGACTTTGCCTTCACGGACGTGAAAAAATTTATTCGAATTCTGAAGGATCCGTTACCCGAAATACAGCCGTAGTGGATATGGAGCTTCCTGAATTGAAAGAAGGAGAAATTCTCGCTAAAACCTTGTATACAGGCATCTGCGGTTCCGATAATAGTGCAGCAATCGGTAAAGCGAATTTTGATTGGGTAGAACGCCCAAGGATTATCGGTCACGAATTTAGTGCAGAAGTCCTGAAATTAGGTCCAGGGGATCATGGCGATGTTAAGGTGGGCGATATTTTTGCCCCTTTGGCCATGTTGGGTTGTCAAGATGAAGATTGCCCGGCCTGCAGCGTCTCTAAATGGAACCTTTGTCCGCAAAAACAGATTATCGGATTTCATCGCAATGGCGGGTTTGGCCAGCAGGTAGTTTTGGAAAGCGATCGCGTGGTACATTTAATGGATGGCCTTACGCCTGCGCAAGGGGCCTTGGTAGAACCTTTATCCATCATCACCAATGCGTTATACAACAAATGCAACATAAAACCAGGGCAAGATGTCGTGATAACGGGTTGCGGTATCATTGGTTTAATGTCAGCAGAGGTCGCTAGGGCGGCCGGAGCCCGTGTTGCTGTCACTGGCATTGCACATGACCGAGATATTCGATTAAAAAAAGCCAAAGAAAGAGGGTTTATTACCTTGGAAGTATCCCCCGAAAATACCCTGGCTTCGCTATTACAAAAAGGGGTCGTCGATGCTAAGGGCATTCCTTTCGGCAGCAATGGTAAAGTTGATTTACTGATCGAATGTTCGGGTGTACCTGCTGTTTTAACGGAAGCCATCAATGTGGTTCGACCTGAGGGTGATATCTGTGTGATCGCAACTTACGGGCAAGAGGTGCCTATAAATGCTACGCACCTCACGCGAACATCGTTGAATATGAGAGGTTCAATGGGCTCTTGTCGTGAAGATTATAGGTCTGCTATGAAATTGATGGTTACTGGGGTATTTCCTTCTGAACATTATACAGATTTCTATGATTTTGAGAATATAACACAAGCTTTTGAAGATTCTATCAAAGCTAACAATATGAAGGCCGTAGTAAAAATGAATTAAAATCGAGCAAAGGGAAATAGGGGAAGTTGATTTTTAAATCTATAATCCCAATACTCAATTCTATAATCTCAATACTAAATAAAAGAATGCATAAAATTTTTATCACCGGCGGTACAGGTTGCATTGGGTCGGTTACCATTGCTAAACTTTTGGCCTCCAACGAGGTCGGTAGCATCGTAATCGCCTCACGGTCGAACAACGTGGACCCATTAAAATTATGGTTAGGCGATGACTTGGATTCCCGATTACAGTTTGTGACTTTAGATGTTGCCAATTACTCTGAAATAAAAAGGGTTTTGCTCGAAATAAGTCCTACGCATATCATTCATTTGGGGGCTTATCAAAGTCCTGATTGTTCGCGTGATCACATCGGCGGAATGGAAATCAATACCGGCGGCACCATGCAGTTGTTCGATGTCGCTGAAAAATTGCCGAACCTGCAGCGTTTTGTTTTTGCCAGTTCGGCAGCGGTATATGGTATGCGGTCTATGTATGACCAAGAAATTATACCGGAAGATGTTCAATTGGCTCCACCCAACCATTACGGTATCTGGAAACTGGCCGGGGAACATTTGGCCCGCCTGTTTCATAATAAGACTAAAGTCCCCACAATTTGCCTTAGGCTGAATACGACCTACGGAAAGGGCCGCGAAAAAGGAATGACTTCGGCACCCACAAATGCCATTAAATCAGTGGCTTTAGGCGCAGTACTTCATGAAACGATTCCGTTTAAAATGCCGTATCAAGGCCGTGAGAATTACCATTTTGTGGAAGATGTCGGAGCTCATTTTGCCGAGTGTACGTTACAGTCGTTTACGGGTTTTGGAGCATTTAACATTAAAGGGAAAACCATCGCTATTGTCGATTTTTTAAAAATTATAGCACAGCAGGCCAGCGAATTGGGCATGGGAAAAAATGTCGATTTATCCATCACGCCAGAAGCCCCACCAAACCTTTTTGTGTGCGATCTTGACCACAAAAAAATAGATACTACCTTTAAAAATCTGCCCTTGACCGATATAGCCAAAGGGGTTAGAGAATCCATCCTAGAATTTAAAAAGATGGCCGAAAATGGTACGCTTGAATTTTCAAAACCAGCCTCATGAAAAGCATAGGAATCGGATTTATTGGTGCCGGCGATATCGCCAATTTGCATGCCGAGGCGGTCATTCAAATGAAAGGGGCCGAATTGATCGGACTTTGGAACCGTACCCCTAAAAAAGCAAAAGCCAAAGCGCAACAATTTGGGTGTCGTAGTTATAATTCGGTACAGGAGCTCTTGGCCGACCCTAAAATAGATGCTGTTTTTATTTTGACCAATATGGAAACACATTGCGAATACACCGTAATGGCCGCCGAAGCCGGAAAACATATTTTGGTCGAAAAACCAGCAGCCTCCAATATTGATGAATTGGAAAGAATGCAGCAAGCCATTTCCAAGGCGGGAGTAAAATGTATGCCGGTGCACAACTATATTTATGAAGAAGGGATCATAAGGGCTAAGGCTATGATCGAAAGTGGAAAGCTTGGTACGGTCACCCAGTTTTATATGATGTACAATATTGAACACGCTCATGATATTCGGGCACGGTATCCTGGGGTGATCCGACAGATATTGACCCATCATAGCTATACGATGTTGTACTTGGCGGGCAAGCCAAAAACGATTTCGTGTATGAAGTACACTTCTGATGCTTCAGTAGCACCTCAAGAGAATGTGGCCATGGCCAACATTCAGATGCAGAACGGTTCTTTGAGCCATCTTTCTGCCAGCTTTGCGAACGATGACCATGCCGGTGATCCTTGGAGTTGCATTATCAAAGTGATTGGCACAAATGGGAGTACACGTTATAGTTATCGCGATTTTGTCATTAATGATCGTAACGGGGCACACTCGCAAACCTATCAGTGCTATCCCGAATCCATAAAAAATACGGCTGTTCACTTTGTCGATAAGGTGATTCGAAACAATGAAAAACCGCTTTCCAGTATTGCTGATGCGCTAACCTGTCAAAAGATTATTGAGGCCTGTGAAACATCCGTAACCAAAGGCATACATGTAAAATTTAATGATTAATTATCCCAAAATATGATAAGAATGTGGAATAGAATTTTCGGAAGCCTGCTCGTTATTGCCGTGATAAGTAGCAGCTGTAACGATGCCCATCAAGGTGCAGTTCCGATACACAAAAACGAGCATATCGTAATTATTGGAAACAATTTGGGATCACGAATGATGAATTACGGACATTTTGAAACCGAAATGCAGATGCGTTATCCCGATAGTACATTGTTTATACGAAACATGGCCGATGGCGGAAATACCCCTGGTTTTCGACCACATTCTTCACGAAATTCGCCTTGGGCATTTCCGGGTGCCGAAAAGTTTCATCAAGGGTCATTTTCGAACAAGTCGGGAAGCATTGGCT